>JAGRCC010000117.1:3901-5277 GCA_020433785.1 Anaerolineae bacterium | reverse complement strand
TCGGCTACGCTGCGCAGGCGCTCGGTTTCATCTCGCATTTCAAGTTCGCTCAAAGCGTCGAATAGTTCTTGTTCCATATTACTCCTTACCCTTGCCGTTCTCAGGGAGACCCTGGGGCAGATCAGCCGTTATCTTAGCACAGTTGTAAAAATTACCAAAAACCCTTTGCACGGTCAGTTTCAGCCGTTTACCTAAAGTACAGACTTAATGGTATAATTTGATTAATGAACATGCTACTCACCACAACCCCATCTCAGTGGGCGGCGCAGCTTGCCGACTGGCAGGGCCACTTGCTGCAAAGTTGGTCGTGGGGGGAATTCAAAAGCCACTTTGGCTGGACCCCGCACCGTATCCAGGTGGCCGGCGCTGCGGCCCAGGTTCTGTTTCGACGTCTTCCCTTAGGCTTCACCGTAGCCTACATTCCCAAAGGCCCCCTGCTCGATTGGACCGACTTGTCTCGCTGCCAAGCCCTTTTTTCAGCCATTCATAGCGCCGCCAAAAAACAACGCGCCGTCTTTCTCAAGGTCGAACCGGATGTCTGGTGTGACGATGACCAGGCTCAAATGGCTCAAGCCGCGCAAGGTTATCTCCACCAAGCCCATTTTAGCCCGGCCGATACCATCCAACCGCCAAGCTCCATCCTCATCGATATTAGCGGCGACGAGGCAGCGGTGCTGGCGGCAATGAAACAAAAAACACGCTACAACATTCGCCTGGCGGAACGCAAGGGTGTAACTATCCGCCAGGGGCAGATCGGTGACCTGCCCGTCTTCTACCAACTCTCGCAGCTTACGGCTGACCGTGACGGGTTTGGCGTGCACGGCCCGGATTACTATCGGCTGGCCTACGAACATTTCGCCCCAGACCACTGTGCCCTGCTCATCGCTGAGTTCGAGGATCAACCGCTCGCGGCGCTGATGATCTTTCGGCAAGGAACGACGGCTTACTATTTATATGGCGCTTCGTCCAACAGCCATCGGAATCTGATGGCCCCGTATCTGGTGCAATGGGAGGCTATTCGTTGGGCCAAAGCCCAAGGCTGTACCGGTTATGATTTGTGGGGCATTCCGAATGCTGATCCAGCGGCGCTGGAGGCTGAATTTGCCGACCGACAGGATGGCTTGTGGGGCGTCTATCGCTTCAAGCGCGGTTTTGGCGGGCAGGTGTATCGGAGTATGGGAGCGTACGACCATGTTTATAATCCGCTTTTGTATAAAGTGTACCAACTCCGCCGGGGATCGACGCCAGAATAGGGGTCAATTTTGCCTAAGCTTGACTATTCGACCACTTTATGGTATCATTTCGAGGTAATTTTAGCACTCACCTAGATAGAGTGCTAATAGCACTCTCACCAGGCGAGCGCCAATTGTAACGGG
>JAGRCC010000117.1:0-3800 GCA_020433785.1 Anaerolineae bacterium | reverse complement strand
AATCGATCACATCCTACAATTTGGGAGTGAGAGCGGCTACTATTCGCAATGAAATGTCCCGGCTGGAGGAATTGGGCTATTTGGTCCAGCCTCACACTTCTGCCGGACGTGTCCCCACCGAAGCCGGCTATCGTTATTTTGTGGAAAAGCTCATGGAGCAGGTTGAACTGCCCAATGATGAGCAGCGCATGATCAGCCATCAGTTTCATCAAGCCCGATTAGAGCTTGATCAATGGCTGCGCTTGAGTGCGGCAGTTTTGGCCCACACCTCACAAAATGCGTCGCTCATTACGGCCCCTAAAAGCGACTTGTGCCATGTTAAACATGTCGAGCTTATTTCGATTAGAGATAACGTGGTCCTGCTTATTTTAGTTTTGCAGGGGGGGACCTTAAAACAGCAAATTCTCAATCTCGACTATCCGACTGATCAAGATACCTTGACCTCACTAGCCCGGCAGCTCAACGATTTGTGGGGCGGGCGGGATGCCAATGGCGTAGCCGCCAAATCGGCCCCGCTGCTCGATGAGGTCGCGATCAAAGTCAGTGAGTTGGTCGAAGATATTATGCGCCGGGTCGATGCGCGGCGCAGCAGCGATGTGTATCGCGATGGCTTGCTCAATATTCTCGGCCATACCGAATTCAAAGATCGCGAAGGTATCCAACAGATCATCCGGGTGTTGGAAGAACATCAGATGGTCGAACGCGTGGTGGGCGAAGCGCTCAGACAAGGCGGCGTCCAAATTATTATCGGCGGCGACGGTAAGTGGGAAGAATTCTCAGAAGTGAGCATTGTTCTGGCCCGTTACGGCGTGGCCGATGAAGTAACAGGGGCGATGGGTGTCATCGGCCCGTTGCGCATGCCTTACGGTCGGACGGTTTCGGTTGTGCGTTACATGTCCCACCTCATGAGTAATTTAATTAGTGACCTCTACGGTTACCAGAAACTAACTTAACACCATCCAAATCATTACAGTTTGAGGCATAAGCTATGGCACATAACAAAGATACGGACAACCCAACAACTGAAGATGTAACCCCGGCAGTGGATGAAACCGTCGCCACCAACGTTGATGGAACGGCAGCCACTGTCAACAATAATGTCGATGCTCAGACAAGTGACAAACCGGAAACCGATGCCGCCGAAGCGATGACCCCTGAAACTGCAACCAATGTCGAATCGGAAGCATCGGCTAGTGAACAAGATGCGGCAGCAGCGACAGAACCGATCATCGATGAGGTCATTGAACTGCGAGCCGAACTAAAACAGGCCCAAGAAGAAGCGGCCAAAAATCTGGAAAATTGGCAGCGAACCGCCGCCGAGCTGGCCAACTATAAACGCCGCCAAGAAGAGCAATTTAAACTGCAACGTGATAGAATTAAGAGTGAGGTCTTGGAAGGTGTGATCAGCGCTTTGGATGATTTAGACCTGGCCTTTCAAAACCTGCCCGAAGACCTGAACGGCCAACTTATCGGCTGGGTGGAAGGATTCCGGTTAGTCCAACGCAAACTGGGCAAAATTTTAGATGATCAAAACGTCATGCCCATCGATACCGCCGGCCAATTTGATCCGAACTATCACGAAGCCGTTAGCTATGAAGAGACCGATGATCACGATACCGACCACATCATCGCCGAGCTTCGTAAAGGTTATCAAATCGGCAGTCGCGTCATTCGCCCGGCTTTGGTACGGGTCGCCCGATGACTCGACCCAAATAACCTGAGGCAACCGGCATTTTCGCAAGAACGCCGATCAACTTCTTTGGCACTCAGGTTCATAACCTACCCGTAAGGACAATTAACGATAAAAGATTTAGGCAATCCCTTTCTAGTTTCTATTTCTAACTTAGTATCAGGAGTTAAAGATGGCAAAAATTATTGGTATTGACCTTGGCACAACAAACTCAGCAATGGCCGTGATGGAAGGCGGCGAACCCACCATAATTCCGAATGCCGAAGGTAACCGCACCACCCCCTCGATTGTCGCGGTCAACCCCAAAAGTGGTGAACGGATGGTTGGTCAGGTCGCTAAGCGCCAGGCCGTCACCAATCCCACCAATACCGTTTTCTCCGTGAAACGCTTTATGGGGCGCAAGTTCAAAGACGCCCAAGTGCAAAAAGCAATCAAACACGTCCCGTATGAGGTTAAAGAAGCGCCCAACGGCGATGTCCGGGTGGTGATGGGTGGCAAGGATTACTCGCCGCCGGAAATCAGCGCGATGATCCTTCAGAAACTCAAAAACGATGCCGAGGCTTACCTGGGCGAGGCGGTTACCCAAGCGGTGATTACCGTCCCGGCCTACTTTAACGATACCCAACGCCAGGCCACCAAAGATGCCGGGAAAATTGCCGGCTTGGAGGTCCTGCGGATTATCAACGAGCCAACCGCCTCCTCGCTGGCCTACGGGCTTGATAGGGAGAACGATGAGCAAATCGCTGTCTATGACCTGGGCGGTGGCACGTTCGATGTCTCGATTCTGGATGTTGGCGACGGTGTTTTTGAAGTTCAATCTACCAACGGCGACACTTTTCTGGGCGGCGATGATTTTGACCTGAAGCTAATCGACTATATTGCTGATGAATTCAAGAAACAGGAAGGCATCGACCTGCGGCAGGATATGCAGGCGCTCCAGCGGTTGAAAGAAGCGGCTGAAAAAGCCAAGATCGAGCTATCGACCACTCAGCAAACCGAGGTCAACCTGCCTTTTATCACCGCCGACGCTTCCGGGCCAAAACACTTGACCCTGAATATCACTCGCGCTAAGTTCGAGCAGCTAACCGACGATCTGGTCACTAAATCGCTTGAACCATGCCGTCAGGCGTTAAAAGACGCTAAACTCAGCGCCGGCGATATCAACCAAATCGTGCTGGTAGGCGGCCAAACCCGCATGCCGGCCGTGCAGGAAGCGGTCAAAAAATTGTTCGGCAAAGAACCGCACAAAGGCGTTAACCCCGACGAAGTCGTGGCCATTGGCGCGGCCATTCAAGCCGGCGTTCTGGGCGGCGAAGTTAAGGATGTGCTACTGCTCGATGTGACGCCGCTGACCCTCAGCATCGAGACGTTGGGCCACGTGGCAACGCCGCTAATTGAGCGCAACACCACCATTCCGACCAAGAAAAGCCAAATTTTCTCAACCGCCGCCGATAATCAAACCCAGGTTGAGATCCACGTCGTGCAGGGCGAACGGCCAATGGTCGCGGATAACAAAAGCCTAGGTAAATTCATTTTAGACGGCCTGCCTCCGGCTCCGCGCGGCATGCCCCAAATTGAAGTAACTTTCGACATCGACGCCAACGGTATTCTGCACGTCACCGCTCAAGACAAGGCCACCGGCAAAGAGCAGACAATGCAAATCATTCCGTCCAGCGGCCTGAGCGATTCGGAAATCGACAATATGGTTAAAGACGCCGAACGTAACAAAGATGAAGACGCCAAACGTAAGAGCCAGATTGAAGCGCGCAACAACGCCGACTCGCTGGTCTTTGCCGCCGAAAAACTGCTTCGTGAGCAGGGCGAGCAAATTAGCGGCGATCTGAAGCAGGAAATCGAAAGTAAGATAGACACCACCAAGAAAGCCATCGAGCAAGATGATGTAGATGCGATTCAAACCGCAACCGACGATCTAAGTCAAACCCTCCAAAAAGTGGGCGCCGAAATGTACGGCGCGGCCGGTTCACCGCCTCCCGGCGGAGCGGCCGGCGGCCCGGCTGATGGTGGCGCAGGCGGCGCAAGTGACGAAGACGTGGTCGAAGGCGAATTTTCTGAGGCAAACTAGATAACCCTGTTTAGCACCAAAGGCATT
>JAGRCC010001071.1 GCA_020433785.1 Anaerolineae bacterium | reverse complement strand
ATTGGAGCGCCGCCGAAGGGCGTTATGTAGAACGATTAGTGGTTACAGGCCATTTAAACTGAAACAAATAATGAATTTTAAGGGAAGGGTTCACTGCGGTGAACCCTTTTTTATTGGCGGCAGGAGGTTTGTCATTCAATCTTTCTCGTGCTAAACTGCTTAGCCTTAAAGGCTGACCGCCGACGAGGCGCATCCTTTGATTAAAGATAAACTGGGGATTGAATGCAAAAAAAGTTATTACCAATTTTAAAACAAATCTTATTCTCAATATTAACGATTACCACCATCTTTTGGATATCCCGGCCGGTGTGGATCAACGCGGCTCCATTACGCCAAGGGGATGACATCGCGGTTATCAGCTCACCGAGCAGTAGCGCGGTGGTTCAGGGCGTGGTGCCGATCACCGGCAGCGCCGATCACCCTTCTTTCCAATTTTACATCATTGAATTTTCGCCGGAGCCGGTGGCCGGTAACCAGTGGCAAATTATTGGCGCAATCCGAGAACAGCCGGTTATCAATGGTGACTTAGTCACCTGGGATACAACTTCCGTGCCCGACGGCAGCTACACCCTACGCCTGCGGGTGGTCCGGTTGGACGGCAACTATACCGAAGCCTTCTCGCAGCAGGTGGTAGTTGCCAATTCGCAGCCCACACCGACTCCTACGCCCCCTCCGGCGGCTATCTCAACCACCGAGCCTGATCAAGAGATCTTTGTGGTAGAGCCAACCATTACGCCCACCGACCTGCCCCCCACCCCAACTATCATCATCGACCAGCCGATCGTTGATACGCCCACGCCGCGCCCGGTCGCCACCAGCGCTCCTTTAGAGGACCCGGACGAAGAAACATCGTTGGTGCCTACTGTTCAGGGTTTTTCGGTGATTCCCCTACGCGATGCCTGCTTGTATGGTGGCGGATTGATGCTGAGTGTCTTCCTGTTCTTTGGTTTTCTGTCGGCGCTGCGGCTGGTTTTCAAAGATCTGATCAATAGACGTCGTGATCAATAATCAGTAAACGGCCATCGCATCCTTCGATACAACCCTGTTTCTGGGTCTGCTCAGGATGCGATGGTCTATTGATAATCAGTGGATAATACTTCATCATGCCGATCTCATTTCCGTTATTCGGACGCGCCAATTCAGAAGCCGCTTCCGGTCCACCTGAGTGGTTAATCGTTGGGTTGGGAAACCCCGGCCAAAAATATATCGACACCCGCCACAATGCCGGCTGGCACCTACTCGATACCCTGGTCCGAGATTATCCCCAATTTCGCTTCGACGAAAAGCGAAGCAAAGGTCTTGTTGCGCGGGCCGAATTGAGCGGCGTTCGGATTGCGCTGCTTAAGCCGCAAACCTACATGAATCTCAGTGGTGAGGCTGTCGCGCCGATTGCCCGTTTTTATAAAATCCCACCGGAGCGCATTCTGGTAGCGTTCGATGACCTTGACCTGCCTCTGGCGTCGCTGCGCCTGCGCTTGAAAGGGAGCGCCGGCGGGCATAATGGGATGAGCAGCATCATTCAACACCTGGGTACCCAAGACTTTCCCCGCCTGCGGTTAGGTATTGGCCGTCCCTCCGGCCAGATGCCACCCAAGGCTTATGTTCTGCTGCCCTTCAAAACCGACGAATGGGAAGCGATGCGTGTCACTTACGAACGCAGCGTCGATGCCATCAAAGTCATCATCACCGAGGGGATGGAAATTGCCATGACTCGCTTCAACACAAACTCCTAAGTAAATGGATTCTTCGTGCAAATTGAGGTATGATTGTATTAGGCATTGTGATTCTAATGATAATCTATTAATCCGGTTGTATAATTCATAGACCGCGACAATTGCGAAATTTCAGTGAGTTAATAGTCCGATGAGTAAAGTATTCTTTGTGAAATGGCTCTGTTGAGCGGGATTACTTACCCTCGACCTGTGATTGACTGGAAAAGTGGAATCTTATTAGACTACAGAGGTATGTTTGAATGATGCGTTTTGATAAATTTACGGAACGGGCTCAAGACGCGGCCATGCGGGCCTACGAAATTCTCCAACGATACCAGCACTCCCAAGCTGACACCGAACATCTTTTACTGGCCCTGTTAGAGCAGCCCAACGGCCTGGTTCCCGAATTACTAGAAAAAATGAACGTCGATCCGGAAATGTTAACTGATCGAATTGATCAAATTTTAGGGGCCTCCCCCAAAATCGGCGGCGTGGTAAATATGGCAGTCGGGCAGGTTTACATCACCCCGCGTCTCAAGCGGGTGCTGGATAATGCTCAAGAAGAAGCCAAAGCGATGCAGGACGAATACATCTCCACCGAGCACCTGTTCCTGTCCATTTGCAGCGAACGAGGCACCCCTTCCGCTCGCGTGTTACAAGAGCTGGGCGTGACCAAAAGCCGCGTTCATGACGCTATCGAAGAGATGCGCGGCGGGCAGAAAGTAACCAGCCCTCAGGCGGAAACACGATATCGAACCCTGGAAAAGTACAGCCGCGACCTGACCACGATGGCCCGAGAAGGCAAACTTGATCCGGTTATCGGGCGCGACAAAGAGATTTTACGCCTGATACAGGTGCTGTCACGCCGCACCAAAAACAACCCGGTTTTGATTGGCGAGGCCGGCGTGGGTAAAACCGCCATTGTGGAAGGTTTGGCCCAAAAATTAGCCGATGACGATGTCCCTGAAATTTTAATGGGACGGCGGGTGGTCAGCCTCGATTTGGGGGCGATGATCGCCGGCTCGCGCTTTAGAGGCGAGTTCGAAGAGCGGCTCAAAAATGCCCTGGAGGAAATCCAGCGCGCCGACGGCGAGATCATCCTTTTCATCGATGAGCTGCACACCGTAGTCGGGGCCGGAGCGGCCCAGGGCGCGGTCGATGCCGGTAATATGATGAAACCGGCCTTGGCGCGGGGCGAACTGCGGTGTATCGGAGCCACGACCCTCGACGAGTTTCGTAAGTACATCGAAAAAGACCCGGCCCTGGAGCGGCGCTTTGCTCCGGTTTATGTTGAAGAACCGACGGTCGAATTGACCATCGACATGCTGCGTGGGCTAAAACACCGGTACGAAGGCCATCACGGCGTTTCCTACACCGACGACTCCCTTAAAGCGGCGGCCCGACTGTCGCATCGCTATGTGACCGATCGCAAACTGCCCGACAAAGCCATCGACTTGATTGACGAAGCGGCCAGTAAGCTGCGCGTGGCCATCTATTCGATGCCGGAAGCGCTGAAACTCAAGAAAAAGCAGTTGAGCAAGCTGCAAAATGACGAGGCTGAAGCCGGACAAAAACAAGATTGGGAACGGGCGGCTCAAGTTAAGGCCGAACGGCTGCGCATGGAAGATGAGTTCAATACCGAGCGCGATGTTTGGCGGCAAGAGAAAAACCTGGA
>JAGRCC010001070.1 GCA_020433785.1 Anaerolineae bacterium | reverse complement strand
GCAGAACGCTCTGGGGCTTGATCAGGTTGGCATCTACGATAACTTTTTTGAAATTGGGGGCGATTCGATTATCTCGATTCAGGTCTTGGCTCGGGCCAAACAAGCCGGGCTGCATTTCACCCCCAAAGATCTATTTCAATATCAATCCATCGCCGAGTTGACCTTGGTGATCAGTTCAGCCACTCCGGTGCGAGCTGACCAAGATGTGATTACCGGAGAGGTGCCCCTGACGCCTATTCAGCACTGGTTCTTTGAACAAATACGCACCGCCCCACACCACTACAACCAAGCCGTGCGGCTTCAGGTACACGTCCAGGTCGAACCGGAGCTGTTGAGGCAAGCACTCCACCACCTACTGCTGCACCATGATGCCCTGCGGCTGCGTTTTGCTCCGAATGATACCGGCTGGCGGCAGTGGCATGCGCAGCCGGATGAGCATAACGCAGGCAAAAATACGGTACCCTTTGATGTCGTCGATTTGGCCCACCTTTCGTATTCGGAGCAAGAAGCAGTTATTGAAGACACCGCTCAAGTCCGCCAAGCCGGCTTGGATCTAGCCGAAGGGCCTTTGATACGCTTGATGCTCTTCCAACGAGGTCCCGACCAACCGGCGGTCTTACTCTGGGTCATCCACCATCTGGTTGTCGATGGCGTTTCCTGGCGGGTGCTGCTTGAAGATGTGAACACTGCTTACCAACAACTTGAACGGGGTGAGCCGGTTCGGTTACCACCTAAAACCACGGCCTTTAAGCACTGGGCCGAATGGCTAACTACGTATGCCCGCTCAGAACAACTAACCGCAGTAGCAGATTATTGGACCGCGCTGCAAACAGCCGAAGCGCTTACCTTACCGGCCGATAATCCCACCGGGTTGGCACACAATACCGTGGCTTCGGCCCACCAACTGTCGTGCACCCTATCGACCGAAGAAACCCGGGCCTTATTACAAGACGCCGCCGCAGCCTATCACACTCAAGTTAACGATCTGCTATTGACCGCTCTGGCTCAGGCTGTAAGCGGTTGGACCGGTCATCAAACCGTCTTCATTGAATTAGAAGGGCATGGGCGAGAAGCACTCGCCGAAAACCTCGATCTGTCGCGCACGGTCGGTTGGTTCACCAGCCTCTTCCCGGTGCTGTTAAGGTTGGATCAGACTGATCCGGCCGCAGCGATCAAATCGATCAAAGAGCAGCTGCGCCAAGTACCTCAAAAAGGGATGGATTACGGGGTCCTTCGCTACCTAACACATGAGTCAACCCCGGCGCTGTGGCCCTCTCCACCGATGAGCTTCAACTACCTGGGCCAATTCGACAACGTGTTAGAAAATGCCGACGACAAGTCGTTCATCATCGGGGCATCCGTTACCGATTACGGCTCACTCTACAGTCCTGCCCAGACTCGTCCCTATCTATTAGAGGTAGATGGCTTGATCGTCAAAGGCCAGTTACGCTTTGAGTGGACTTATAGCCGGAACGTCCACCAACAACAAACCATCCAAACACTGGCCGATACCTTTATAGAGGCGTTACGGATCCTCATCGCCCATTGTACCTCGCCTGAGGCAGGCGGTTATACCCCCAGCGACTTTAGCCTAGCCAACCTTGACAACCAGAAACTGAGTACGCTGGCCGGTTTAATTCAACAAGCTGATCAAGCGCAAAGGGACAATCCACAATGAAGTTAGAAAATGTCGAAGATATCTATCAACTGACCCCGCTTCAAAAAGGGATGCTCTTTGAAACCCTCTACGCCCCCAACTCAGGCGTTTACGTTGAACAGTTGTCGATGACCCTATCCGGTCCGTTGGATATCGCTGCCTTCCGGCGGGCATGGGAACAAGTTATTGCCCGTCACCCGGCTTTGCGTACCGCTTTCTTTTGGGATGGGTTGGATGAGCCGTTACAGGTTGTGCGTCAACAAACCGATCTAACCTGGCGTAAACAGGATTGGCGTCACCTGTCTAAGACCGAGCAAACTGATCAGTTAACGGCTTTTCTTGAGGCCGACCGCGAACGAGGCTTTGCGCTGGACCAAGCCCCGCTGATGCGCTTCACGCTCATTGAGATCGCTGCTGAAACCCACCACTTTATCTGGAGTTATCACCATCTGCTTCTGGATGGCTGGTGTTTACCGACTCTTTTCAAAGAGATTTTTACGTTGTATCAGGCGGCCTCACACAACCATCGTCTCTCATTGTCCCAACCCCGACCTTATCGCGATTACCTGTACTGGCTGCAACAACAGGATATCGCTGAAGCGGAAACTTTTTGGCGTGACGCATTGCGGGGTTTCACCAGCCCAACTCCACTTACGGTGAATAAGCGACCATTTTCAGAGACACTCCGCTACGCTAAGAAGGTCGTCCCTCTTTCCCCCACAACCTATGCCGCCTTACAAACCCAGGCCCGTCAACATCGTTTAACCTTAAATACGCTATTTCAAGGAGCCTGGGCTTTGCTTATGAGTCGCTACCGGGGTGAAGCTGAGGTTCTCTTCGGCGTAACGGTCGCAGGTCGGCCGGCGGACTTACCCGGTGTAGAAGAAATAGTAGGGCTGTTCATCAACACCCTGCCCGTACGGATACACGTACCCGGCGAAGGGTCAGTACTCTCCTGGCTCCAGCAGGTACAGGCCCAACAGCGGCGACAGGAAGCCTACGCCTACACAGTGCTAACCGATATCCAACGTTGGAGCGAGACGCCGCCGGGGCAGCCGATGTTTGACACGCTGTTTGTTTTTGAAAACTACCCTGTGGATAAAGAGTTATCGGGAAGCCTCAACGGCCTACAGATAGAGAATGTTCAAATCTTTGAGCAAACAAATTATCCCTTGACCGTAACAGTCGTCTCCGGTTCGGAGCTGACCATTCAGTTCAGTTATGATCCCGGTCGTTTTGAGACTGAGAAAATTGATCGCATGGCCGGGCACCTACAGCAGATATTGGCCGGCATTGTCGAGAATATAACGCAGCCCCTGTCTCAAATATCGCTCCTGACCGCAGCCGAGCAGCGGCAACAGTTGGTGGAATGGAATGATACACAGGTGATCTACCCCTCCTCGATGGACAAGTGTGTTCACCAATTATTCGAAGACCAAGTTGAACGCACTCCTAAAGCGATAGCCGTTGTCAGTGATGGGCAATCTCTCACCTACGACGAACTCAACCGGCGGACCAACCAACTGGCCCACTACTTGCAGTCGCTGAATGTCGGCCCTGAAACCTTGGTGGGCCTTTGCACCGAACGGTCTGTAGAAATGGTGATGGGTATTCTGGCTATCCTCAAAGCCGGGGGAGCCTACGTTCCCCTCGACCCCACGCTGCCTAAAGCCCGCTTAGCCTCAATGCTGGAGGCTGCGCCAATAGCAGTCCTGCTAACCCGGCAACATCTGTTGAACCAACTCCCCGATCACTCGGGCCAGACCGTTTGCCTGGATGCGGATTGGGCCGACATTGCCCAAGCCAGCGTCGAAAACCCTGCCTCCACGGTATCGCTCGATAATCTGATATATGTCATCTTTACCTCCGGCTCTACCGGCATCCCCAAAGCGGCCGGTGTTTACCACCGTGGCTTTATGAACTTGATGCAGTGGTATATCACCGAATTTGGAATTGAAGCCGACGACCGGGTCTTGCTGGCTACATCGCCCAGCTTTGATCTCACGCAGAAAAACTTCTTCGCACCTTTGCTCGTTGGCGGAGAACTGCATCTGTTGCCGACTGATTATTTCGATCCCAAAATTGCCCGTGAACGCATCTTCACCCATCAACTGACTCTGTTCAATTGCACCCCCAGCGTTTTCTATCTATTGCTGGACGAAACAGCCGATAATTCCTTAGCTCAATTAGCCTCCTTGCGCTACGTGTTTTTGGGCGGAGAACCTATCTCTGTGGCAAGATTACAGCGCTGGATCGACGCGCCTTTTTTCAGGACAGAGATCGTCAACACCTATGGCCCAACCGAATGTACGGATGTGTGCGCATTTTATCGATTGCCTGAACCGGCTCGCTTTTTGCAAACCGCCATCCCGATTGGCAAGCCCATTGCCAATGCCAAGCTGCTGATAGTAGACGACCACCTTAATCTTCTCCCGGTTGGCGTCGCCGGTGAACTGTGTGTGGCCGGGATCGGTGTGGGGGCCGGCTACATAAACGATAGCGATTTGACGCAGCAAAAATTCGTACCCAATCCTTTCGACGCGGCACGGGCTACACGACTCTACCGGACCGGAGATTTGGCCCGTTACCAGCCGGATGGCAACATCGAATTTTTGGGGCGGATGGATTATCAAGTCAAGATCAGAGGCTTTCGTATTGAACTGGGCGAAATCGAAGCCGTGCTTAACCAACATCCGAATATTCAGGAGTGCGCAGTTGTCGTTCGAGAAGATCAAGCGGAAGATAAGCGGCTGGTAGCCTATATGGTCAGTGATCAGATAGCTGCGAACAGCCCACCATCATCAGCGGTCGGTGATAAGACTAGCCTGCCGCCGGCGGATGATCAATACCTGGTGATGGAGCTGCGACGTTTCCTACAGACGAAACTGCCGGATTATATGATCCCCACTGCCTTTATGAGATTGGCGACGCTGCCCTTGACCCCCAGTGGCAAAGTAGACCGCAAGGCTCTGCCCAGACCGGAACGAGAGTCCACTCCTGACTTTATTCCGCCCCGCACAGCGACCGAGGTCGCTCTGGCGGTGATTTGGCGTGAGGTGTTGGGTGTGGAAAAGGTTGGCCTCAACGACGATTTTTTTGTCTTGGGCGGGCATTCTTTACTGGCTACCCAAATCATCTCTCGCATACGCCAAACCTTTCAAATCGAGTTACCCTTACGCAGCCTGTTTGAATATCCTAACTTGGCTGCTCTGGCTAACGTGATAACCAAAGCCAAGCAAAGCACTGATTTTCCTATAGAACATGTTTCGCGCACAGAGGCCTTACCGTTATCTTTTGCCCAACAACGCCTGTGGTTTTTGGACCAACTGGAAGGACCCAACCCTCTCTACAACATGCCGGCCGGTCTCACATTCAGCGGGGACTTGGATATCTCAGCCCTAGCCCGGAGCCTGAATCACATCGTGCAGCGACACGAGGTCTTGCGCACCACTTTCCGAATGGAGGCCGGCGAAGCAAAACAAATCATTCAGCCCGAGGTTACCTTAACGGTGCCGTTGATTGATTTGCAGCACTTACCGGCTGAAACACAAGCTGCTGAAGTTCAGCGGCTTGCTGAAATCGAAGCCTTGCAACCGTTCGACCTGAGTTGCGATCTGCTGCTGCGGAGCAAACTACTTTGGCTAGGGCCGGAAGAATTCGCATTGTTGGTCACGATGCACCACATCGCCTCAGACGGCTGGTCGATTGAGGTGCTCATTCGAGAAGTAAGGCGCCTGTATCAAGCCTACACGCAAGGCTTATCCTCGCCCTTACCTGACTTACCGATCCAATATGCGGATTTTGCCTACTGGCAGCGACAGTGGCTTCAAGGCGACCGCTTGACCCAACAGTTGACCTACTGGCGGCAACAGTTGATGGATGCCCCACCCCTCCTGCCTCTACCGACTGATCACCCTCGACCCGCGCAGATGAGCTATCGGGGCCAACATCGCTCTTTTACCCTACCGTCAGATTTGAGCCAAGCTCTCCAAATGCTCAGCCGGCAGGCGGAGACGACCTTGTTTATGACCTTGTTAGCAGCCTTCAAGGTATTGCTCTATCGCTATAGCGGTCAATCAGACTTGGTCGTCGGTTCACCCATCGCCAACCGCACCCGACCGGAGCTTGAGACATTGATCGGTTTCTTCGTCAATACCTTAGCCTTGCGAACCGACCTATCGAGTCAGCCCACCTTTTTAGAATTGTTGGCTCAGGTAAAACAAATAACCCAGGAAGCATATGAGCATCAAGACCTACCGTTTGAAATGGTGGTCGAAATGATGCAGCCCGAGCGCAACTTGAGCCATACCCCTTTATTCCAGGTCATGTTTGTCTCGCAGAACATACCGACGGCGGAACTAGAACTGCCGGGCGTGCAGGTGAGCCGCTTGTTTGATGAGGTGCCCTTAGCCAAATTCGATTTGACCTTGTTTGTGGAAGACGTGAAGGGAAATCTCGTCGGTACGTGGGAATACAACGCGGCCCTCTTCGAGCCGGAAACCATAGAGCGAATGACCGGTCATTTCCAGACCTTGCTGACGAACTTGTTAGACAACCCGGCGCAGCCCATCACCCACGCTTCTCTGCTCACCGCAGTTGAGCGACGTCAACTCCTGGTTGAATGGACTGATACCGGGACGGACTATCCCGCCGATCAAGGCATCGCGCAATTATTCGAGCAGCAAGTTGAGCGCACACCCGAAGCCATAGCCGTGACTTTTGCAGACCGCCATTTAACGTACCGTGCCCTCAACCAACAGGCCAATCAGTTGGCTCATTATCTACAATCGCTGGGGGTTGGTCCGGAAACAACGGTTGGCCTTTGTCTTGAACGGTCGCTAGAGATGGTCATTGGCCTGCTGGGTATCCTTAAAGCCGGCGGGGCTTATGTCCCTCTAGACCCCACTTATCCCCATGATCGCATTACGTTTATAGTGGAAGATGCGCAACTCTCACACATTCTTAGCCATTCAACCTGGGTTCAAAAAAGTCACCTAACTTCAGATAACGGCCAACCGCAGTTCGTTTGTTTCGATACGGCCTTAAACGTGATTCGTCAACAGCCAACCCATAATCCAAGGCCTCGAACAACTGCTGATAATCTCGCCTACGTTATTTACACCTCCGGCTCCACCGGTACCCCCAAGGGGACGGCCATTCCGCATCGGGGCGTGGTTCGGTTGGTTAAGAACACAAACTATGCCAAACTGGATGAAGAGGAAATATTTCTTCAGTTAGCCCCCATATCTTTCGATGCCTCAACCTTTGAAATTTGGGGGGCACTGCTCAATGGCGCTCGATTGGTCATAGGGCCGCCCCATTTGCTCTCATTGGCCGAGTTGAGCGACCTCATTGCCCAGCATCAGATTACGACCCTGTGGCTGACGGCCGGCCTTTTTCACCAACTGGTTGACCAAGATATGTCCGCGCTTTCGTCGCTTCGGCAGCTGCTGGCCGGAGGTGATGTTCTATCCCCTTCCCATGTCGAAAAAGCAGCCAAAGCCCTTGAAGCCTGTCAATTGATTAATGGCTATGGCCCCACCGAGAACACCACATTTACCTGTTGTTATACCGTCACGCCTGCCGAACAATTCAAAACATCAGTACCTATCGGCCAGCCCATTGCCAACTCTCATGTGTACATTTTGGATGACGCTCTACAACCGGTCCCGATTGGTGTAGTCGGCGAGCTATACATTGGCGGAAGTGGGCTGGGTCGAAGCTATTTCAACCGACCCGGCTTAACCGCTGAGCGATTTATCCCCGATCCGTTCTCCGGCCAGGTAGACAAACACTCAGCTAAGGGCGGGCGATTGTATAAAACGGGTGATCGCGCTTGTTATCGGCCGGATGGATCGATTGAGTTTCTGGGGCGGCTCGATAATCAAGTCAAGTTACGCGGCTTTCGTATCGAGTTGGGCGAGATTGAGGCCAACCTCAACAAGCATCCTGATGTTCAAGAAAGTGTCGTCGCTGTTCATAAAGACTCATCAAGTAACAAACGCCTAGTAGCTTATGTCGCCACTGCTCATCACTATTCCCGCAGTCGTGATCAGTTCGATAATCCAATATTGATAACTGAACTGCGCCATTTTTTACAAACAAAACTGCCTGACTATATGATTCCCGCCAACTTCATACTATTAGACACGCTGCCTCTCACCCCCAACGGCAAACTCGATCGGCGTGCCTTAACAGCCCTCAAGCCGCAGCCGGCCATGACGTATGATCCTCCCCGCACGCCCACAGAGGAAACCCTGGCCGCCATCTGGCGCGACGCACTTAGTATAGAGCAGGTTGGCCGTCACGATAACTTCTTTGAACTGGGCGGACACTCACTGCTGGCAACCCTTGTAATCGCCCGAGTTCGCGAGGCCTTCCAAATTGAGTTGCCTTTACGCAGCCTGTTTGAACAGCCTGACATAGCCGGGTTGGCTGACATGGTCGTTCGGGCCAAGCAAGCCCTATTACCGCCCATAACGCCTGTCCCACGGACCGAAGCCCTGCCCCTATCCTTCGCGCAGCAGCGTCTATGGTTTTTAGATCAATTAGAGGGATCAAGTGCGGCATACAATATACCGGTAGCGCTTAAACTTACAGGTGACCTCGATATTTCGGCCTTGTCGGCCGGCTTCAATGCTCTTGTGCAGCGCCACGAAGTGCTTCGAACGACATTCCGGAACGTGGCGGGTGAAGCCAAGCAGATTATCCATGCTCAAGTTACGTTGAGCCTCCCGCTGATCGACTTACGACACCTGCCGGCTGAAGCTCAGGCTCGTCAGGTTGAGCGTTTGGCCGAAGCCGAGGCGCTCCGGCCCTTTGACCTTGAGCAGGACCCGATGATTCGAACCCGCTTACTGCTGCTAGCCAGCAATGCGTATGTTTTGTTGGTCACGATGCACCATATCGCCTCAGACGGTTGGTCAGTTGGCGTGCTGGTACCTGAGCTAACCCATCTCTATCAAGCCTATGTACAGGGTTTGCCGTCTCCCTTGCCCGCTCTGCCCATTCAATATGCCGACTTTGCCGCCTGGCAACGCGAATGGCTGCAAAGTGGTGTTTTGGCCGAGCAATTAGCCTTTTGGCAAGCGCAATTTGCCGAGCCCCCATCCGTTTTAGATTTACCGACCGATCACCCGCGCCCGTCCCGGCAGACCCACTATGGCGAGCACCTGTCCTTCAGCCTACCCGCAGATTTAAGCCGTGCTCTGCAAGACCTCAGCCTTCAGAACGAAGCCACCTTATTTATGACCTTGCTGACCGCCTTCAACGTTTTACTTTATCGCTATAGCGGTCAAACTGACATTGTGGTGGGGTCGCCCATCGCCAACCGCACCCGGCCGGAAATCGAACCGCTCATCGGCTTCTTTGTCAACACCCTGGCTTTACGCACGAATCTAGCCAACAATCCCACCTTTCTGGACCTGCTGACCCAGGTGAAGCAGACCGCCCAGGCAGCTTATGAGCATCAAGACCTGCCCTTTGAGGTTCTCGTGGATGCGTTACAGCCAGAGCGAAATCTCAGCCACTCCCCTTTATTTCAGGTAATGTTTAGCTGGCAGAATATCCCCCAACCACCCCTGGAGATCCCGGGCTTGCACCTTGATGGGTTAGAGCCTGCGGTATCCGTGGCCAAATTCGATTTAACCCTGTCAATGCAGGAGCATGAGGGAAATCTAATTGGCTCCTGGGTGTACAATACCGGTCTGTTCGAGGCCGATACCATTGCCCGCCTGGGAAACCATTTTCAGAATTTATTGACCGCTATTGTAGAGCATCCGACCCAATCCATCGCCCATTTACAACTGCTAACCGAAACGGAACGGCATCGACTGCTGCTCGAATGGAATGACGTTGCGCGGGATTACCCTCTAGACCAATGTCTCCACCATCTATTTGAGGCGCATGTCGCATCCACGCCGGATAGTGTCGCCGTCGTCTTTGGTGAGCAGCACCTCACCTATGCCGAACTCAATACCAGAGCCGACCAACTGGCCCACTATTTGCAGCAGTTGAGGGTTGTACCGGAGACGCCGGTCGGCCTTTTTGTCGAGCGTTCCCTTGAATTAATCATCGGGCTGTTAGGTATCCTCAAAGCCGGAGGTGCTTATCTCTCTTTAGACCCAACCTATCCCGCAGAACGCCTTAAGTTTATGCTGGACGACGCTCAAATCTCGATTGTGCTGACTCAGGACTCGCTCACCGCTGACCTGCCGGTCGATCAAGCCCAAGTCATTTGCCTGGACACCGGCTGGGATAGGATTATGCAATTCGCCTCTGACCAATTGACCAATACCGTCACAGCCGCGAACCTGGCATATATTATGTACACCTCTGGCTCAACCGGCACGCCTAAAGCCGCGATGCTCTCCCATCAGGGTGTTGTCAATCGCCTCCTCTGGATGCGTGAGGCCTTTCAAATGTCACCGGCGGACGCTGTTATGCACAAAGCTTCGCTCAACTTTGACGCCTCAGTCTGGGAGATATTCCTGCCTTTGTTGAGCGGCGCCCGCTTAGTAGTGGCGCATCCCGATGAGAGCCTGGACAATGCCGTTCTGGTTCGCCGCATTATTGAACAGCACATCACGATCCTCCATTTTATTCCGACGCTGCTTCAACATTTTTTGGAAACGCCCGGGGTGACGGACTGCAGCCCGATACGAAGGGTCTGGTGTGGCGGGGAAGTCCTGCCCACCGACCTTCAAGAAAAATTTTTCACTCAACTTAAAGCCGAATTGTACAACGGCTATGGCCCCACCGAAGCCTCAATCAACGCCACCTACTGGCACTGTCAGCGGAGGCTCAATGGCCAAACCGTGCCGATTGGTCGCCCCCTGGCCAACTACCGCATCTACCTTTTAGATCGTCATCTTGAGCCGGTGCCTGTCGGAGTTCCCGGCGAGCTATATATCGGAGGCGTGGGCGTTAGCCGAGGCTACCTCAATCGACCCGGTTTGACCGCCACCCGCTTTATACCTAACCCTGTCAGCACGATTCCGGGCGATCGTCTCTATCGCACCGGTGATTTGGCCCGTTACCAACCGGACGGTGTGCTGCAATTTTTAGGCCGAGTCGATCATCAAATCAAGATAAACGGCGTCCGGATCGAGTTAGGGGAAATCGAAGCGGTACTGAGGCAACATCCTGAGATCAAAGAAAGTGTGGCCATCGCCCAGGATGTTCAGCCAGGTAGACAGCGGCTGGTAGCCTACATAGTCAGAGAGCCGATTTCAGAAGCCAATAGCCTTGACGAAGGACATCAACAATTTGCTGACGATAGTTCATTGATAACAGAGTTACGGCGTTTCTTGCAGACGAAACTGCCGGAGTATATGGTTCCAACCGCCATCGTGGTTTTGCCGGCCTTACCTCTGACCCCCAACGGCAAGGTGGACCGTCGAGCATTGCCCGCGCCTGAGCAACACGCACCCGCAGATTATGTCTCGCCCCGGACACCCACCGAGATGATCTTGGCCGCCATCTGGGCCGAAGTGCTAAGGGTAAAATCGGTCGGGGTCGAAGACAACTTTTTTGACCTGGGCGGCCATTCGCTGCTGGCCACCCAAGTGGTCTCCCGCATTCGCCATCACTTCCAGATTGAGCTACCCTTACGGCGCCTCTTTGAACAGCCGACAATCGCTGCTCTGACAGAATCGGTCACCCAGGCCAGACAGGCTGACCTGCCTCCGATTGAACCGGCTGACCGGACCCAACCGCTGCCCCTCTCTTTTGCCCAACAGCGCTTGTGGTTCCTGGACCAACTGGAAGGAGCCAATGCTACCTACAACATTCCAATTGCTCTCAAACTTACCGGTCCGGTCAACATCCCGGCTCTGGCTCAGGCACTCAACGCCATCGTCCAGCGTCACGAGGTTCTGCGCACCACCTTCCACAATCCCGCCGGTCAGGCTCAACAGATCATCCACCATCAGGTCAGCCTGGCCTTGCCCCTGGTCGATTTACAGCACCTACCGACTGACAGGCAAGAACATCTTGTAATTACCCTGGCCGAAGCTGAAGCACTCCGTCCCTTCGACCTGAGCCGGGACTTGATGCTGCGAGCCAGCTTGTTGATATTGGGCCAGACTGAGATCGTGTTACTGCTGACTATGCATCACATCGCTGCCGATGGCTGGTCCAGCAGCGTGCTGATAGCCGAGGTGACCGCCCTGTATCAGGCCTTCTGCCAAGAGAAGATCTCCTCCCTACCCACTTTACCCCTCCAATATGCCGACTTTGCTGCCTGGCAACACCAACTGCCGGCCCAGCAGGCTGTGGCTGAGCACCTGACCTATTGGCAAAATCGCTTTGCCCAGCCTCCACCGCTCTTGGCTCTACCGACCGACCATCCCCGTCCACCGCAGGCAACCTACCAAGGAGCACACCTTTCCTTTACCTTGCCGCCCGAACTAAGCCAGAAACTTGAGGCCCTCAGTCACCAGCAGGATGCCACCTTGTTTATGAGCTTGTTAGCTGCCTTCAAGGTATTGCTGTTCCGCTACAGCGGTCAAACCGACCTGGTCGTTGGCTCGCCCATTGCCAACCGCACTCGGCCTGAGTTGGAAAGTCTAATCGGCTTCTTTGTCAACACCCTGCCCTTCCGCTCCGACCTCAGCGGCGACCCGACCTTCCTCGTCCTGCTGGACCATATCAAGCAAACCAGCCAAGATGCCTACGAGCATCAAGCCCTGCCCTTTGAGCAGTTGGTCGATGCCGTTCAGCCGGAACGCCACCTGAGCCATTCGCCTTTGTTCCAGGTCATGTTTGTCTGGCAGAATGTACCGCAACCCGCCTTGAGCTTGCCGGACCTGGAGATAAGTCCCCTGACCGTTCAATTTCCTATTACCAAATTCGACCTGACCCTGACGATGGAGCCGACGGGGCAAGGATTGGTCGGCACCTGGGAATACAACACCGC
>JAGRCC010001069.1 GCA_020433785.1 Anaerolineae bacterium | reverse complement strand
AACTGGACGAAATCATTTGGGCGCTCCAAAATGTATCATTTACCGTTAATCAGGGTGAGGTCGTCGGTATTATTGGCCGCAATGGAGCCGGCAAAAGCACGCTCTTAAAAATTCTGTCACGCATTACCGAACCCACCTCCGGCGAGGCCCTCATTTTAGGCCGGGTCGGCTCGCTCTTGGAGGTCGGCACCGGCTTTCACCACGAATTGACCGGCCGGGAAAATGTCTTTCTCAACGGCGCTATTTTAGGCATGAAACGAACCGAGATTAACCGCAAGTTCGATGAAATTGTGGCCTTCTCTGAAGTGGAAAAGTTTATCGATACGCCGGTGAAGCATTACTCTAGCGGTATGCAAATGCGGCTGGCCTTTGCCGTGGCGGCCCACCTGGAACCTGAAATTTTGATTGTCGATGAAGTTCTGGCGGTGGGCGATGCCCGTTTTCAGCGAAAATGCCTCAACAAGATGCAATCGGTCGGCGAAGAAGGGCGCACTGTGCTCTTTGTATCTCACAATATGCCGGCGGTTACGCGGCTGTGCGAACGGGTGATCTTGTTAGACGGCGGGCAGATTTTGGAAGACGGTCCGGCTCACCTGGCCGTGAGCGCTTATCTCAACTCCGGGCGCGGCGTTAGCTCGGAACGACTGTGGCCTAACGCTAACAAAGCCCCCGGCGGCCCGGTCAGTCGCCTGTGCGCCGTTCGGGTGGTCTCAGAAGCAGGCCAGGTGGTCGATTCGATTGATATCCGCCACCCCGTCGGCGTCGAAATGGAGTTCGAAGCGCTCCAACCCGGTCACATTTTGATGCCTCACTTTCACTTTAATAACGAAGACGGCACCTGTTTGTTTGGCGCCCACGACGTTGACCCGAATTGGCGGCTTCGCCCCCGGCCCGTTGGCCGGTACAAATCGGTGGTCTGGCTGCCCGGCAATCTGTTGGCCGAAGGCACCATCTTTGTTAACGCCGGCGTCATCACCATCGACCCGGATATTCCCCAATTTTATGAGCGCGAAGCGGTGGCATTTCAGGTCATCGATACGATGGAACCGGATTCAGCGCGAGGTGATTGGAAGAAAAATATGAATGGGGTCGTTAGGCCGCTCCTCAAGTGGGCGACGGAATTTACCCCAAACGGCAATGGTAGCGTAAAATCCAGTGAAAAACTGAAAGCGCACCATTAACCGTATCTCAAATGAAACTAAGCATAATAATTCCAGCGTGTAATTCGGCCGGTACTATTGGTGATTTACTCGAAGCGTTGGCCGGCCAAGAGTGGACCGAACCGTGGGAGATTATTGTAGCCGATAATGGGTCATCCGATCAGACCCTGGCCATTCTGGCCCGCTATCAAAATCGCCTGTCTCATCTAAAAATTATTGATGCCTCCGCCAAACGAGGCGCCAGCTATGCCCGCAATCGGGGCGCCGAGGCCGCCAAGGGCGACTATTTGGCCTTCTGTGACGCCGATGATGTCGTGGGCTGCGGTTGGGTGGCCGCCATGGGCCAGGCGTTGTCGCACTGTGACTTTGTCGCCGGTCGGTTAGACTCGCAAAAACTAAACGAGCCATGGGTCAACAAAACCCGGTCATGTCCCCAACAAAACGGGCTTCAACAATACGACTACCCACCGTTCCTGCCCCACGCGGCTTCCTGTAATCTTGGCGTCAAAGCCGCCATTCATCGAACTGTGGGCGGCTACGACGAAAATCTATTCAAACTCCAAGATACCGATTACTGCTGGCGAATTCAACTGGCCGGCACGGAACTTCATTACGCGCCCGACGCCCTGGTTCATTATCGATTACGAAATTCGATAGGCGGCATTCTCCAGCAGGCCAGGCAATGGGGCGAGTATAACGTGGTGTTGTACAAAAAATACAGACCCTTGGGCATGCCCGCGCTGACTTGGCGGCACGGCTTGAACGCCTGGTATACGCTACTGCGACAATTGATCAGACTCCGATATCGAGGCCAAATTGTGCGCTGGCTGTGGCAATTGAACTGGCGTATCGGCCGGATTTGGGGCAGCATCAAGCACCGGGTCATCGCTCTGTAACGGCAATCATTAGCCTATCTACCGGATTATTCTATGCTTTTAAATTGGCTGGCCCACACTCGATGGGGCAAAAAATTCATTATAAAATTGGGCATCTTGATTAATCAAGCCAACCATGCCATCGCCCGCCAGACGTTGCCCAAATTTAGCAACGCGCCGGTCGATATCGAGATTGCGCTGCCCAGAACCATTCTCAATGCGGACAAGATCGCCCTGGGCGAAGGCGTTCGGCTGGGGCCTGGCTCTTTGTTGAACGCCATCACCACTTATCCGTCGAGTTGGATGACACACCCCACGCTGCCCCAAGTTCGCCAGACCTTCTCGCCCCAAATCATTATCGGGCAGCGGGTGACCGCCACCGCCGGATTGCAGGTGGCCGCCCACCACAATGTCACCATCGAAGACGATGTGCTGTTCGCCTCCAATGTGAACATCACCGATGGGCTGCACGGCTATCAAGACCCTGATACGCCCTACAAGTACCAACCGATTTTTAGGACCGAGCCAATATTGATCAAACGCGGCTGCTGGATCGGTCAAAATGTGGTCATTCTACCCGGCGTAACCATCGGCGAACAAGCCATCATCGGCGCCAATAGCGTCGTCACCAAATCGATTCCCGACCGAACCATTGCCGTGGGGTCGCCGGCCAAAGTCATCAAACAATGGAACGAAGAACTACAGCAGTGGCGATCGGTTTCAGACGTAGAGCCGGAGAGCACCTTGCTGCCTCAGGAAATTCAACATCAACAATAAAACTGTACCGGAGCGACAAAGTTTACTTTGTCATCCAAGCCGTACCGGAGCGACAAAGCTTGCTTTGTCAACTCCCAACCTTTGTTTTCAAGGAGAGCACCCATGACCCAAGCATCGCTGCCGTTAGTCAGTATCGGCATTCCCACCTACAACCGGGCCGATGGCTTTTTGCGACAAGCCTTACAAAGCGCCGTTGATCAAACCTACCCCAACCTGGAGATTATCATCGCCGACAACTGTTCCAGCGATGATACCGAGGGCGTGGTCAGCCGCTTTAAGGACCCTCGTATCAAATATTTCAAGCACGCCCAGAATATCGGGGCAGCGAACAACTTCAACTTTTGCCTGGATCAAGCCCAAGGGGCCTACTTCTTGATGCTGCATGACGATGACCTGATCGATCCCGATTTTGTGGCCGTCTGCATGAAAAAAGCGCAGTACAACACCGAACTGGGCGTCATCCGCACCGGCACCCGTGAGATCGACGGGCAGGGCCGGCAGCTGCACCAAACCCGCAACCAGGTTGATGGGCTGTCTACCGCCGATTTTTACAGAGGCTGGTTCAACTACAAAACCTCATTTTATCTGTGCAGCACGTTATTTAATACTCGCCGGCTCAAAGAACTGGGCGGGCTCCGTTCCAAACACAACCTATTACAAGACGGCGTGGCGATCGTGCAATTGGCCGCCAAATATGGCCGGGCCGATGTTGAGGAGGTCAAAGCCAGCTTCCGCAAACACGAGGGCGAGTTAACCTTCGCCGCCAAAGTGGGCGACTGGTGCGACGACTTCTTGAGCCTGCTCGATCTGATGGTGGCCTTAGCCCCGAACAGCCAAGCCCAAATCAGAGAAGAAGGCCGGCGCTTTTTTGCCGAAATTTGCTACAAACGAGCCAAAGCCGTCAAATCGGGGTCGCAGCGAATGCTGGCCTACCTGGTGGTTTATCGCAAATTCCAATTCCGGCACATGCCGCCGCCGGTCTATTACTTTATCCAACGCCGGCTGGAGTTTATCGGTTCTCGCGCATGAAAATCGCCTTTTTTGTGACCGAGTTTCCCGCTCTGTCACAAACCTTTGTCCTCAACCAAATCACCGGCCTGATCGACCGGGGCCACGAGGTCACCATTTACGCCCGGGACCCCGACCACCAACCGGCCGTCCACGCCGACGTTGAACGGTACGACCTGCGGCGGCGAACGATTTACCATCGCCCCTTCCACCAAACGGTCCCCCGCAACAAGGCGGCCGGGCTGCTTAAAGCAGCCAGCCGGCTCTTAGCCTCGCCTGAGCCGCAGCGGCGGCCGCTGCTAAAATCGCTCAATTTGTTTGAGTTCGGCCCGGAAGCCGCCTCACTGAGCCTGTTCTACCGGACGCTGGCCTTTCTGGAGAGCGGGCTGCCTCAATACGACATCGTTCACTGCCACTTCGGCCCCAACGGCAATCTGGGCGCCTTGTTAAAACGGCTGGGGGCTGTGCGCGGCAAACTGATAACCACCTTTCACGGTTATGATCTCACTACCCTGATCAAACAAGCCGGCCCGGAGCAATACAACGCCCTCTTTGAAGGGGGCGATCTCTTTCTGCCCATCAGCCGGCGCTGGCAAGACACCTTGATCCAACTGGGGTGTCCGCCGGAAAAAATTGTAGTCCACCGCATGGGCGTCGATCTCGATAAGTTTCAGTTTACCCCGCGCCAACCCGACCGGGAGCAAATTCGGCTGCTGACCGTGGCCCGGCTGGTGGAAAAAAAGGGCGTGGCCGATGGCATTCGGGCCGTGGCCAGGGTGGCGGCAAAGCATCCCCAACTCACCTACCACATTGCCGGCGACGGCCCGCTGCGAGACGACCTGCAAAATTTAATTGACGAGCTAGGGGTCGGCGCCCGGATTAAACTGCTGGGCTGGCAGTCGCAGGAAAAAATCATCGAACTGATGCAGCAAGCCCATATCATCGTCGCTCCCAGCGTTACCGGCGCGGACGGCGACCAGGAAGGCATCCCGGTGGTGCTGATGGAAGCCATGGCCCAGGGCTTGCCGGTGTTGAGCACCCGCCACAGCGGCATCCCTGAACTGGTGCAGGACGGCCAATCGGGCTTTCTGGCGGCCGAACACGATATCGATGGCCTGGCCGAAAAATTAACCGGGCTGGTCGAACAGCCCCACCTGTGGCCGACCATGGGCCAGGCCGGCCGGGACTATGTGGCCAATCACTATAATATCGAAAAGCTGAATGATCAGTTGGTTTTACTCTATCAACAGGTGTGTCTCGAGCCGCCGCCGCTGGCCTCTTTTTCAATCCCCACGCCCATTTCTAACTAATTTCCTATTCAATTCTAATAAGGTTTTTTGATTTATCTAATAGACTGGGGTCTGCTTGGATTTTAACGTCTGCCCTCAAGACAACCTAACCTTCTCCTAAATCGATCTTCGCTGGATGAGACCTGTCCGTTTTTTAGAACTTGCTACCCTTGTGTTACCCAACTGGAATATCATTCCCGCTCAGGGAAAAATGCCGACGGTTATCCAATTAAATCTCGCGTCTCCAAAAAGGAGGTCTAGCCAGCCGGAAATCACTTTTTTCTCTCAGGAAATAAGATCCGCCAGCCGGAAATCACTTTTTTCTCTCAGGAAATCGATCCCGCCAGCCAGGAATTACTTTTTTGTCTCAAGAAATAAGATCCGCCAGCAGGAAATCACTTTTTTCTCTCAAGAAATGAGATCCGCCAGCAGGAAATCACTTTTTTCTCTCAAGAAATGAGATCCGCCAGCCGGAAATCACTTTTTTCTCTCAGGAAATGAGATCCCGCCAGC
>JAGRCC010000116.1 GCA_020433785.1 Anaerolineae bacterium | reverse complement strand
GCGGCAATTTCAACCGGATGCAGACCCTTTCCACGTTGGTCCTGCAAAATGCGCGCTCGCTATTGGATAAAGTCACTATTTACGAAATCAGAATTCTCTACTACACCGCCCAAAACGAACCGCTCAAAGCACTGGCCGTGGCCCGCGAGGTGCTGGATATGCTGGGGGTGTCGCTGCCGGAACAGGCGGGGCAGGTGCAAGTAGCGAAAGCGTTAGCTACCACCCGGCTAAGTCACCTCCGCCGCAGTATCGATGATCTGTATCACCTGCCGGAGATGACCGATCCGCACCAACTGGCCACTATGCGGGTGCTGATGCGGACGGTTTCGGCGGCATACATCGCCGGACCGGAGTTGTTCCCCTTTATAGTGTTCAATATGGTCAGATTATCGGTGCAGTACGGCAATTCGGCCTTGTCGGCGTTTGGCTACATGACCTACGGCTTGATTTTATGCGCCGGGGTAGGATTCATCGATTACGGCTACAAGCTGGGGGAATTCGCCCTGAAGCTGATGGACAAGTTTCAGGCCAAAGATCTCAAAGCCAAACTGATCGTGGCCTTCAACGTGCCGATTAAACATTGGAAGGCCCATATTCGCGAAACCCTGGCCCCCTTCCAGGAAGGCTACCAGAGCGGCCTGGAAACCGGCGACATCGAGTATGCCTGCCACAATGGGATGTACTACGCCAACTATCTATTTGCCGTGGGCGAGCCGCTCGATGAGGTCGCGCCGCAGCAGGCCCAATATCTGGCGATGATGAAAAAATTCAAGCAGGAGTTTCATCTAACCTATACCCAGATCTGGCACCAACT
The DNA here is from genome assembly GCA_020433785.1 of Anaerolineae bacterium. The sequence continues at coordinate 1,103 of JAGRCC010000116.1, read as the reverse complement.
GGCGTTAAACCTACTCGATCAGGCTTCTGACTCGATCCAACTGTGCGGCGCGGCGTTCAATGAGACGGCCCGGCTACCGGAGCTGATCGCGGCCAATAACCAGACAGCCCTATTCTGCACCTATCTGGCTAAAACGATGCTGGCCTTCTTGTTTGGCGATCCGGCTCAAGCCGTGGCCAACGCCAAATTGGCCGAACCACACGAACAGGCTATGCTGGGATCGATCAACGTGGCCGAGCATAAGTATTATCAATCGCTGGCATTGCTGGCTCACTATCCTAAAGCCAAAGGCGCCGATCGGCCCCGTTACCTGAGCACCGTGCGCTTAAATCAGCGCAAAATGCGTAAATGGGCCAAGCACGCCCCCATGAATTATCAGCACAAGCATGACCTCGTCGCGGCGGAGTTGGCTCGCGTAACCGGCGATACGGCTAAAGCGTTTGAGTATTACGATAAAGCCATCGCCGGAGCCAGAGCCAATGACTATACCAACGATTTAGCCCTGGCCCACGAGTTAGCGGCCCGGTTTTATCTGAACCAGGGCAAAACGAAAATCGCCCACAGTTATTTGCTCGATGCCCGGCATGCCTACTTGCGATGGGGAGCGACGGCCAAGGTCAAAGATTTGGACCAGACCTACCCCAATTTGCTGGTTCGCGGCCCCATGGGAGCGCCCACGACCTTTGACACGACCCAAATTTTGGGCGTAACGCCGACCGCGTCTGAGGGCCAACGGGCCAGTATCTTGGATTTGGGAGCGGTGATTAAAGCCTCGCAAGCCATCTCCGGCGAAATTGTGCTGGGCCAACTGCTCAAACGCCTGATGGAAATCGTCATTGAAAACGCCGGGGCGCAGCACGGCTTCCTGATTTTAGAGAAAAACGGCCAACTGGTCATCGAAGCGGAAAGCGACGCCGAAAGTGCTGAGATCAAAGTGCTGCAAGATAGTCCGGTGGCCGCTCAAGCCGACCGTTTGGCGGTATCCGTGGTCAATTTTGTGGCGCGAACCAAAGAAAGTGTGATGCTCGACGATGCCTTGCAGGCGGAAAAGTTTGCTCAAGATCAGTACATTAAAACCGGCCGGCCCAAATCGATCCTGTGTA
>JAGRCC010001068.1 GCA_020433785.1 Anaerolineae bacterium | reverse complement strand
CCGCTGCGACCTCATCCTCACCAACCCGCCCTTCGGCAAGAAGTCGAGCATGATGGTGGTGACCGAGGAGGGCGAGGAGGGCCGCGAGGCGCTCACGATCGCGCGCGACGACTTCTGGGCCTCGACCAGCAACAAGCAGCTCAACTTTGTGCAGCACATCAAAACCATCCTGGCGGTCAACGGCAAAGCCGCCGTGGTCGTACCCGACAACGTGCTCTTTGAAGGCGGGGCCGGCGAAACCGTTCGCCGCAAGCTGCTCCACGAGTGCGAGGTTCACACCCTGCTGCGGCTGCCGACCGGCGTTTTCTACGCCCAGGGGGTCAAGGCCAACGTCCTCTTCTTCGACCGCAAGCCGGGCAGCCCCACGGCCTGGACCAGAGAGCTGTGGATTTACGATCTGCGCACCAACCAAAACTTCACCCTCAAGCAAAACCCCCTCACCAGGGCGCATCTGGACGAGTTCGTTACCTGCTTCAATCCCGGCCACTGCCACGAGCGCACCTCCACCTGGGGCGAAGACAACCCCGCTGGCCGCTGGCGCTGCTTCACCTATGACGAATTGCTGGCCCGCGATAAAGTCAGCCTTGACATCTTCTGGCTGCGCGATGAAAGCCTTGAAGATACAGCCAACCTGCCCGATCCGGACGTGCTGGCGGTCGAGATTATGGAGGATTTACAGGCTGCACTGGAACAGTTCGCCGAAATTGTTGAGGATTTAGAGGAGAGTTGAGGCCGTTGAAAAAGGAAGGGACGATGGGGGTAAAACGAGTGAGGTTCTTGATAGATGGGTTGGATAGGGGGTTAGTTGGATGGTTGGCTATAACCCACAAACCAACCATCCAACACTCAAACCAACGAACTTCGCTTACTCTACCTGCAAAATGGTGCCCAAGACACCAATGCGCATCTTGTCTTTGCCGAAGATGGCCCGCATTTCTACCTTGTAAGGGCCGGGGATCAGGTCATCGGGCGTGCGGAAGATGATCTTGGTTGAGGTGGCCAGGCTGAGGTCTTCGAGCCGAATTTCGATGCCGGCGTTGGTGTGGCCGCTGGTGGCAATCAGGAAGAGTCCTTGTTGGGGATCGTCCTCGTTGAAAGAAAGATTGTAGCCTTCGATGCGGCCGTTGTAGCTGGGTGATAGGACGGTGTTGGAAGCGCCTTTGCGCAGGTTGATGTATTTGTGCAGTTCCGGCTGGGGTTTGATGGCCCGCTGCTTTTCGAAGTTAGCCATTAAACGGACCAAATCTTGAAAGTCGCTGTCGGGGCGGATTAAAATAACCAGTTCATGCCGTTTAGGGTCGAAATAATCCTCAGGACCGTTAAAGACCCCACGCATTGATAACTTAAAGCTCATCAAGTCGGTTTGAATGCGCTTGCCTTCCAGCAGGGCGCGCAGAATGGCCTGCTTGTAAACGGTGTGGAACGCCTGCATATCAGCTACCGTCAGGGTCGAATGGTGGAAGCTCATCGTTTCGAACAGCTCGTCCAGCGTGATGGTGTTACCAGACACAATACTGGCCCGATACAGTTCTTCCCCGTCCAAAAAGTCGTTGGGGTAGGTTTTGTATTTGATATTGGATACGATAGTGGTTGCATCTGACATAAATCTATTCCTTTACAAGTTGTCGTGATACGAGTTGATAAAAATACTAACGGCAATTGCTGTTAATTAATTTATACCACAGCGGCCCCAGGTTCGCCTAGGGCCAAAAGTCCCTAATTTATTAAGCCCGAAAGTACGTTGGCCTTGCCCTTTAGTCATTATGGAAACTGAATTTTAGAAATGAAGAATACCGGATGAAGCCGCCATTGGTCGCTGTGCCTACGAAATGTAGTTGAGGAGGTTAAGGGCAACAGTAGATTTAGTGGTCCTAGTGCTAGCCCAAAGGTATCAAGGGCGCTGCCCGAAAGTACCATGGCCGTTACGCAGCAATCCACCCCAAAAGTTCCCATTTGATAACAAAATTCGTTATTTTCGTTCAGAAAGCTACTTCTTCGTCGTTATGCAGCCGCCTACCCAAACTCAAGCCGTTAAACATGACGGTCACTTTTGAAGAGGCAAAGCCGTTGATTTCGTCGATCAGATGGGTGTTTTTGACCCAATGACCGTCACCTTATCGCCATACTGAGAATTGCGGCGGCACTGACCCGGCTGTTTTCAAGAGACCTTCCTTCGAGTATACTCATACCGGCAAAATTATAGTCCGGATCGACTGTTACGTTCTAAGCCGTGGTGTTACGACCAACCAAAGGTGAGGAGGATCGGCAGATGTATCAAGTCAAAATGGGCCTGGAAAGGATGCCCAGAGCCCTGACCGAAGAGGAAACCTATTTTATCAACCACAGATTGCAGTCGGCGCTGGACTGGCTGCGCCAGGTCATCCACTGGCTGGCTATTATGCAAACCATGCGGGTCTGGCAAAAGCAAGGGTTGGATCAGGTTACCATCGCCGAGCTTTGGCCCCGTTATGATAAGTTCCACTATCATTGGTATATTTACTACGGCCGGGTCTACGTTTCAGTCATGGCAGATGACCCGGATCTACTCGATAACTTTCACCCGGACGACTGGCGCCGGCATCGCGCCCTTAAACAGGACTGGGATACCCATGACCCGGAACTTCTGGCGCATTACGCCAGCGCACTGGATGAATTGATCCGGGACTTATTGCCGGGTATCAAGCAAAGAAACAGCCTGCAAATCTGCGCTATGCCAGCTCATGGCTACGAATATAGTCGCAGGGTTGTCCAGAAGCCCCGCCTTAGTATCTGCGAGCATATTGGCTCTCAGTGGCTGTGCGAAGATTGTCTGGAGGTCTACGGCTTAGCCGAGATAACGGTACCCCCACTGCCGGAAAAGAAGCGCGCTCACTTTGAGCGAGAATGGACCAAACTGACCAAACCCCAGCGACGGCTAGAGATCCTGGAGCGGGATAGCTTTTCCTGCCGTCGCTGCCACCGCAGCCCCCTGCGCGAATACGGTGTAAGGCTAGCCGTACGGCATATTGTGCCGGTGACCGAAGGCGGCAAGACCACCCCGGATAACCTGGAAACGCTTTGCTTCGATTGTCAGTAATCAACGCTAGATTTTTCATGCAATAATCGCCTAGGGTACAATCTTCCCCTGACCCAGCCAGCGCCCTTCCGGCCCCATCTCGGCCACCGTCACCACCCCTATCGTCCCGCCTCAGATCGAGGCTCAACTGCTGTGCCCGCTTTTAACCCAGGCCGGCGATACCGTGACCTATACCCTGCGGCTCCACAACCGGGGCGGGCCGCTCCTGACCCCGACCACCATCGTCACCATCCCGACCGGGACGGCTTTTGTTCCCGGCTCGGCCAATCTGGGTGGAACGCTTGATACGAACCGGACCGATGTCTGGGGCGACCCTCTGCCTGATCGGCTGCGCTGGCCGCTCGATACCCTGGCGGCCGGCGACCGCCGCCAGTTACGCTTCGCTCTGACGGTAACTGAGGCCGTGACCGATGTCGTTCGAACCGTCGCCACCTTACTACCGGACGCGGCGGCCCAGGCCGACTGCGCCTCCACCCTATTTACCCCATTTCTGGCGCTGGAGCAGCACGGTCCGGCCCAGGCCATCGTCGGCCAGACCATCCGCTATACTCTGGTTGTGACCAATCGCGGCCTGGTGCCGGCCCGTAACACGACCCTGGTCGATAC
>JAGRCC010001067.1 GCA_020433785.1 Anaerolineae bacterium | reverse complement strand
TCCAGTTGCCGCTGGGGGTGTAGACTTCGACCAGAACCAGGCGATGGACGGGCGAGCCGGGGGGAAGCAGATCGTTAATCTGGCGGCTGACGTTATCGCCGCCGCGTACGCCGGACGGGACATCTTCAGGGCGGATGAGCCAGGGGTCGTGATCTTCATCGGTGGGCACCCAGGTGACGGCGAACTCGCTGTCTTGTTCGGCCCGTACGGTGAAGTTGGTCTGACGGGGTAGGTAGAGGGCGGCGGCGGCGCTGGTAAAGATGTTCTCCCGTTCGAGGCCGCGCCACTCGCCCCGGTTTGACTCAACGGCGATGTTACCGGTCAAGATGACAACAGCCAGTTCGTTATCGCCACTGCTGAATGACCACGTCGCCCCGGCGGCTAACTGCCGCACCTGAAAGGAAATATAGTCCCAACCGGCCTGGTCGGGCGTGATCGAAAGGATTAAGTCGGGGTCAGCCGGATCGCTGGTGGAGCGGACTAACATATTTTCTGGGGTGTATTGCATAAAAATCTCCTGTTGATGATAGTGATGATGGTGAGTAGGTGCTATCATCTTGCACAACCTTGTGAGATATAGCCACTATAATACTTTGTTTATCCTATTCAATATTAAGCCTGACGACGCTGTGCATAGTGATCCAGTTGTTGTTTAAGCTGAGGCCAGGGTAAATATTCTTGTAGCGCCTGATGGACTAACTGCTGAGCCGTGACGGGGACGTTGCCTCCCAACGGTGGATCGGAGTCGAGATTGGTGGGGAATGAGTAGCCATCGGCCAGGGCGGCTATCGTATCTTGGATAGCACGGGCTGAAATGGCATCGGCTTTTACCTTTTCAAGTAGGATGGGATACACCTTTTCGATCATTGCGTAGCGATTGACGCTTTCCATGGGCCGGCCAAAGGCAGATGAAATCTGAACCAGGTTGGCAATGCGGTCTGAGTTCGATACGTTGGTTCCGGCTCCGTGAAAGAGGGCCGGGCTAAAGAAAACGGCGTCGCCTTTTTGGAAGGGGATTTGCACTTTGTGGTCATCGAAATAAGCGGCAAAGTCGTCATCATGGAAGGTGAGATACCCGGCGGGATATTGCTGCGAGAAGGGAAGGAACAAGGTTGGCCCGGACTCGAGCGGCATATCGCCGTGAGCGATAGCGCCTTGTAGGGTGAGATACTGGGACATCATTTGGGTATGAACCGGAAAGTGCGTGGTGGTTTCGCGCGATTGAAAACCCAGATGATAGTCGCGGTGTGATGACTGAGCCTTGCTGCCCGGCTTAACGCTGTTCATCTGGGCCGTGATCTGGTAGTAGGGGCCTAGCCAGGCGTGCGAGGCCAGGGCCAGCATCGCATTACCGTAGTAATCGACAAACAGTTCGGGGGCTAGGACGCATGCTTTTTGAATGGAGTTCCAGATCCGCTCGTTTTGGCCGAAATGATCGCCGCCTTCACCTCCGGCGGCTTTCTCTTGGGCGACGATCTCCTTGAAAACGTCGGTCATCCCGTCGATAACGGCTGTATCGGGGTAAGCGCCTTTAATGACAAAAACCCCCGGCCCATCTTTGAGACAGCGAATAAGCTCGGCCTTGATTTCTATCTCTGCGGTCGGATGGAGCAGGGCATCGTATAGTTTGTCGCCCTGGTAGATAACAATGTTCTGTTGAACGGTTTCCGCTGTGGGATAGGTAGCCAAATCAACCGATTGACTGCATAGGGCCTTGAATTCATCGAGACGAATGTCGCTCTGATCAAAATAAGCGGGTAATGTTTCTTTTGTAAGTGAGGATGGTACGGTGTACGTCATCAGTTTAACCTTTCATTTCATCGATAAAAACGCGACGATTCTCTTTGGCGCTCAATTGGCAGGCGGCAATAACCTGTTGCACGTGATACGCTTCGGCAAACGAGGGGGATGGTTCGGTGTCTTCTACGATGGCGGTGATCCAGCCCCGGGCCATAAAGTCGTGGTCGCGGAACACGTCTTTGTAGGTGTGGTGTACGGTGTCGCGGCGGGCTGTACCCCAAATGTCATCCGGGATGGGTAGCGCTTTGACCATGCCCTCGCCGGCGCGGGCACCTTTAACCTCTTGGATTTTGTCCCAGTTGTTGAAAGCGTAGAGCGTGCCGCCGCTGCCGTGAAACTCCATGTGGTGCGTTTGGCCGAAAGGTGTATCCTCGTAACAGACCGCCGAGGCGACAATGACGCCTTGCGCCCCGCTCTTAAATTGCAACAGAATGCTGCCGCCGTCATCGGTGCGCTCGTAATCGGAGCCGTCGGGTCGCGGGTCGCGCTCGATGTGGTGGCTCAACATACACATCACCGACTCGATTTCGCCGTAATACCAATATGCTAGATACATAAAGTGCGAACCAATATCCCCTATAGGACCGGCTCCGGCTTCGCCCATGTCAAAGCGCCACATATATTGGCCTTCGCGCGCATAGCCGGTGTAGTAGCGCATATTCAAGTGGTAAGGCTGGCCGATATACTCCTCGTCGATCAGACGCTTCACATAGCGCGCCGTGGGCATAAAGCGGTAGGTAAAGGGCACCAGACATTTCAAGCCAGTTTCTTCCGCTTTGGCCGTCATTTCATTGGCTTCGCCTACGGTCATCGCCAACGGTTTTTCACAGAGAACATGTAGCCCGGCATCCAACGCCTTCATGGTCATATCGTAGTGCGTTTTATTGCCGGTCACAATTATCACCGCATCAATTAATCCGCTGGCG
>JAGRCC010001066.1 GCA_020433785.1 Anaerolineae bacterium | reverse complement strand
ACCGGCTCGGCCCGGAGTCGATTGCGCTAGGCGGGCGGGCTATCCGGGCCAACAGCCTGCCCAAGGTTAGCCGTCCCGTATTGGAAACTTTGGCTCAGCAGACCAAAGAAACCGTGACGATTGAAATTTTGTCAGGCGAGCAGTCGCTCACATTGGATGAAATTTCCGGCAGTTATGTGGTGGGGGTGTCTCGCTACATCGGTACGCGCTGGCCGCTGCACGCCACGTCCACCGGCAAAGTGTTGCTGGCTCATTTACCTCCGGCTAGATTAGATGAGGTGCTGTCGGCGCCGCTGGCCGCCTATACCCCTCATACGATGACCGACATCGTTGCTCTACGGCAAGAGTTAGCTAACGTGCAAGAGCAAGGGTATGCCATTGGTAACGAAGAGTTGGAAATTGGCTTTATAGCGGTCGGTGCGCCTGTGCGGGATCACAACGGGGGCGTAGTGGCCGCCATTGGGGTTGGTGGTTCCAGCGCTCGCTTGAGTCAGACAGTGGTCTATGAACTGATCGATTTGGTCATGGCCGCGGCGCAGCGGATCTCTGAACAGCTGGGTTATCGCGGATTTTTTGAGAAATAACAGTAAGCTACTCAATTAGAGTCCAGCGAGGTCGCTGAAAAATCGTTTCATCTGCCGGCAAAGCCTTTTGTCGGCTTAAATTTTATTGACATAGAAAGGAACATTATGAGCGTAAAACGCATCAAACCCGTCCCCAGCGATATCGACATCGCTCAAGCCGCAAAAGTGAGACCGATTATTGACATTGCCGAAAGCATCGGCCTCAATGTCGATGACCTGGATCTATACGGCAAATACAAGGCCAAAGTCCATCTGGATGTCCTTGAGCGCTTTGCCGACCGTCCGCAGGGCAAATACATCGATGTGACCGCTATCACCCCCACGCCTCTGGGTGAAGGCAAAACCACAACGACCATCGGACTGACTCAGGGCTTGGGACGCATCGGCAAAAAGTCGATGACCTGCATCCGCCAGCCCAGTATGGGGCCAACCTTCGGCATTAAAGGCGGCGCGGCCGGCGGTGGTTACAGCCAGATTATCCCTATGGAGGATTTTAACCTGCATCTGACCGGCGATAACCACGCGATAAGTGTGGCCCACAACTTGGTGGCCGCCGCTCTCGACTCGCGCATTTACCACGAAAGCCGCATGTCTGACGAACAAATGGCCGATCGCGGGCTGAAGCATTTGGATATCGATCCCTTTAACGTGACCTGGAACCGGGTGGTCGATGTTAACGACCGGGCGCTGCGCAATATCGTGGTGGGATTGGGCGGCAGCGGCGATGGTATTCCGCGCCAATCGGGATTTGACATCACCGTGGCGTCGGAAATTATGGCCATTTTGGCGCTGGCGACCAGTGTGCGGGACATGCGGGAGCGATTTGGCCGGATGGTGGTGGCGTTGGACCGCAAAGGCAATCCGGTGACAGCCGAAGATTTGCAAGTGGCCGGCGCGGTAGCGGTTTTGATGAAAGATGCGCTGATGCCCAACCTGATGCAAACGATCGAAGGCCAGCCCGCCTTTGTCCACGCCGGTCCATTTGCCAACATCGCTCACGGCAACAGCTCGATTGTGGCCGACCAAATTGCGCTCAAACTGGCCGACTACGTCGTTACTGAGTCGGGTTTTGGGGCCGATATCGGTATGGAGAAGTTTTTTAACATCAAATGCCGCTACTCCGGCCTGGTTCCCAACGCGGTGGTGATTGTCGCCACGGTTCGCGCCTTGAAAATGCACGGTGGTGGTCCGCGAGTGGTGCCGGGTCGGCCGCTGGACCAAGCCTATACCGAAGAGAATTTGAAGCTGCTGGAACATGGCGTGGAGAACCTGGAAGCCCACATCCAGAATGTCAAGCGGTTTGGCATACCGGCGGTGGTTGCGATCAACCGCTTCCCGACCGATACGGATGCCGAGATTGAGTTGATAAAACAACTGGCCCTCCAGGCCGGAGCCGAGCAAGCCATTCTGGCCGACCATTGGGCTGAAGGCGGCGATGGAGCGGTTGAACTGGCCGAAGCCGTGGTGGCGGCCTGCGAGAAGCCCAGCCATTTTGACTTTCTTTATCCGCTGGATTGGACCATTAAGCAGAAAATCGAAAAGATAGCCATCGATATTTATGGGGCTGAGGGGGTCATTTACGAACAACTGGCCGAAAAACAAATCGCCGGTTACGAAAAAGCCGGCTTCGGTAAACTGCCCATTTGTATGGCCAAAACTCACCTGAGCATTTCACACGATCCGGCATTGAAAGGGCGCCCCCGTGGCTTCACCGTGCCGATTCGGGAGGTGCGGGCCAGCGTCGGCGCCGGGTTTATCTATCCCTTGCTGGGTAC
>JAGRCC010001065.1:2446-4219 GCA_020433785.1 Anaerolineae bacterium | reverse complement strand
TCCGGGCCAAGGATGAAGAGGGTGACGGCGACCAGATTTATTTCCAAGGTCATGCCTCCCCCGGTATTTACTCACGGGCCTATCTGGAAGGGCGGCTGTCTGAGAAGCAGCTTGAAAACTTCCGCCGCGAACTGGCCCCCGGCGGCGGATTATCCTCCTACCCCCACCCCTGGCTTATGCCTGAATTTTGGGAATATCCCACGGTGTCGATGGGCTTAGGCCCACTTATGGCGATTTACCACGCTCGCTTTAACCGCTATCTGGAGGACCGGGGCTTGAAGAAAGCCAAAGGTTACAAAGTGTGGGCTTACCTTGGCGACGGCGAAACCGATGAGCCGGAAACCTTGGGCGCGATTTCGTTGGCCGCTCGCGAAAAGTTGGACAACCTTATCTTTGTCATTAACTGTAACCTCCAGCGTCTCGACGGCCCGGTGCGCGGCAATGGTCGTGTAATTCAGGACCTGGAAACGATTTTCCGGGGCGCCGGCTGGAATGTGATCAAGGTCATTTGGGGCGGCGACTGGGATCCCATTTTGGCTCAAGATCATGATGGATTACTGGTCAAACGCTTTGGTGAGATTGTTGACGGGGAGTCGCAAAAGTTTAGCGTAGCCGGCGGCGCCTACATCCGTGAGCATCTATTTGGGGTTGATCCCCGTCTGATGAAAATGGTCGAGCATTTGTCAGACGAAAAGATCGGCCGCATGCGATTAGGCGGTCACGATCCGGAAAAGGTGTATGCCGCCTACAAAGCAGCGGTCGAAAATACCGGTTCGCCGACGGTGATTCTGGCCCGGACTATTAAAGGCTATGGCTTGGGCGAGGCCGGCGAAGGCAAGAATATTACCCACCAGCAGAAAAAACTGAATGAACAAGAAGTCCGCGATTTCCGGAGCCGATTTGGCATCCCCATTTCCGACGACGACCTGGCTCAAGCGCCCTTCTATCGACCAGCGGAGGACAGCCCGCTGATGCAGTACTTGCAAGAACGCCGCCAGGCGCTGGGCGGCTATATGCCCCGCCGCAACGCCAAAAGCCCGGTCGTACTGAAAACTCCCGATGAAAAATTGTTTGAAGAATTCTACGAAGGCACCGACGGCCGCGAGGTATCAACGACAATGGCCTTTGTGCGGATGCTAACCAAATTGCTCCGCGACAAAGAGATTGGTAAACTCATTGTGCCCATTGTGCCGGACGAAGCCCGTACCTTTGGCATGGAAGCGCTGTTCCGGCAGTGCGGGATCTACGCTCATACCGGTCAGCTTTACGAGCCGGTCGACTCCGATAGTTTGCTTTACTACAAAGAGGCTACCGACGGCCAAATTTTGGAAGAAGGCATCACCGAAGCCGGTTCGATGTCCTCGTTCATTGCGGCGGGAACGGCCTACGCCACCCACGGGATCAACATGATTCCCTTCTTTATCTACTACTCGATGTTCGGCCTCCAACGCATTGGCGACCTGGTCTGGGCCGCCGCCGATCTGCGCACGCGCGGCTTCTTGGTCGGTGCTACGGCCGGTCGCACCACGCTGGCCGGAGAGGGTTTGCAGCACCAAGATGGTCACAGCCACGTTTTAGCCTCGACCGTACCGACCTTGCTGGCTTACGATCCGGCCTTTGCCTACGAGATCGCCGTCATCGTGCGCGACGGCATCCGTCGCATGTATGAAGAGCAAGAGAGTATTTTCTACTACTTGACCGTTGAGAACGAAAACTACGCCCAACCCAAAATGGGCGAGGATCGGGACGCGATCAAAGCCGGTATTCTCAAAG
>JAGRCC010001065.1:0-2369 GCA_020433785.1 Anaerolineae bacterium | reverse complement strand
TGAAGTGCTGAAAGCCCAAAATACGTTGGCCGAAGAGTATAATATCGCTGCCGATGTATGGAGTGTCACCAGCTACAAACAACTTCGCATGGATGCCTTAAATGTTGAGCGCTGGAATCTGCTCCATCCTACCGAGGAACCAAAAGAATCGTATATTATGCAATGTCTGAAGAATGAACCGGGCGTGTTTGTGGCTTCCTCGGATTATATGAAAGTGCTGCCCGACTCGATTGCCCGCTGGTCGCCAAAGCCGATTCTGTCGCTGGGAACCGATGGATTTGGCCGCAGTGAGAGCCGCGCGGCTTTACGGGACTTCTTTGAAGTCGATTATCGCTATGTGACTCTGGCTACCCTTAATTCGCTGGCCAAGGAAGGCGAATTCAACCGGGATGATCTCAACGCCGCTATGGAGGATTTGGAAATCAATCCCGAAAAGCTCAACCCGATGACGTCTTAAAAGCCACGCATTCGGGTAACTGCCTGACCGGTCTTCCCTGTGGGGTGATCGGTCGGGGTGATCGGTGGTTGGTGTTGAATATAAACTGGGGAGAAGCCAGAAATGACAACTGAATTTAAATTGCCCGAACTGGGCGAAAATATTGCAAGTGGTGATGTCGTCTCGGTATTAGTATCGGTGGGCGACACCATCAACAAAGATGATCCGGTCTTGGAGCTTGAAACGGATAAAGCCACGCTGGAAGTTCCGTCTTCTGTCAGCGGTACCGTCGAAGAGATTTTGGTGAAAGCCGGTGATACAGTCTCGGTGGGACAGGTTATCCTGAAAACCAACGGTGATGGTTCGGCTAAAGAAAGCGCCCCGGCTCCGGCCCAACAAGCTAAGCCTGCGCCTGAACCTGAAGCCGAAGCCAGCCCTGAGCCTGAACCGGAACCGGCCGAGGAAGCGGGCGACTCCGCGTCGCAAAGTACGGTTGAGTTCATTTTGCCCGATTTGGGTGAAAATATCACCTCCGGCGATGTGGTTAACGTATTGGTTTCAGCCGGGGATACGATTAAGAAAGATGATCCGGTGCTGGAATTGGAGACGGATAAGGCCACGTTAGAAGTGCCGTCCTCGGTGGCCGGTACCATTGAAACAGTTCACGTGAGCAGTGGTGATACCGTCAATGTCGGCCAGGTCATTCTAACCGTAACCAGCAGCGGTGCCGCTCCGGCGGCAAAACCGCAACCCAAGGCTGAAAAGCCGGCCCCAGCCCTGGCCGCTGCGCCCGAACCGGAACCCGAAGCCGAGCCGGAGGCGGAAGAAGCCTCAGCCGAGCCGACCATTCGCGAGTTCATTCTGCCTGATCTGGGTGAAAATATCGAAGCGGGTGATGTGGTCAACGTGTTGGTTTCAGCCGGGGACACGATCAATAAAGACGATCCGGTGCTGGAATTGGAGACGGATAAGGCTACATTAGAAGTACCGTCATCAATGGGGGGTACGATCAAGGGCGTTCATGTTAAACCGGGCGACATGGTTAGAGTCGGCCAACTGGTCTTGACCATCGAAAGTACCGGCGCTGCGCCTAAGAAGGCAGCGGCTGCGTCGCAACCGGCCAAATCCAAATCGGAACAACCGGCCCAACCCCCTCAAAAAACCGAGGTCAAAGCACCTGCTCCGGCGCCGACTGCTGAGGTGTCTGAATCCTCTCCGGTGGCAACTAGCGGCGACGCGACCCAGGTGCCAGCGGCCCCCAATGTACGCCGGATTGCCCGTGAGTTGGGCGTCGACGTAACCGAAGTCCAAGGCACTGGCCCCGGCGGCCGGCTGTCGATCGATGATGTGAAGCTGCACGCCAAAAAATTGCTCACTTCCGGCAGCTTTAAGGTGGCCCCGGCGGCGGCGGCAGCCCCGGCACAAACTGTATCTTTACCCGATTTCAGCAAGTGGGGTGAAGTTGACATCCAACCGATGAAGGGTATCCGCAAAGCCACCGCCACCCAGATGGGCCTGGCCTGGTCAACCATCCCCCATGTCACCAACCACGACAAAGCCGACATCGGCGAGCTGGAGCAGCTTCGCAAGCGCTTCTCGGCCAAAGTGGAAGCGGCCGGCGGCAAGTTGACCGTGACAGCTATTTTACTCAAGGTGGTGGCTGCGGCATTAAAACAGTTCCCGCAGTTTAACGCCAGCGTTGATATGGCCAACCAGCAGTTAATCTACAAGAAATATTACAACATCGGCGTGGCCGTTGATACGGATCGCGGCCTGTTGGTGCCGGTCATTCGCAATGTCGATCAGAAAAATATCCAGGAGTTGGCGGTTGCTTTGGGCGAAATGTCGGCTAAAGCCCGCGACGGCAAATTGGGTCTGGACGAGATGCAGGGCGGCACCTTTACGATTACCAACTTGGGCGGTATCGGCGGCA
>JAGRCC010001064.1 GCA_020433785.1 Anaerolineae bacterium | reverse complement strand
CCGCCGAACGGTCCGTACCGCGGCCGAACGGTCCGTACCGAGTGCCGAACGGTTCGTACCATCCGCCGAACGATCCGTACCACCGCCGAACGGTTCCTACCGCCGCCGAATGGTTCCTAATAGAGTGTCAACAGAGTTTTGATAGGTAATCACATCGCATGTCATTTCGGAGCCGCAGGCGGAGAAATCCCTGAAGCCTTTGGTTTAACGGCCAAGCGGTTGGTAAATCTCTATATTGGGGTTGAATTCGGTCCAATCGCCCCCTCCGGTTCTGGTTTTGTCTGAGGGATTTCTCCGCTAACGCTGCGAAATGACACATGATCAGACACGCTTTACTTATCATAATTGGGTTTACCGTCTACTCCCGCCGCTGATTCTTCATTCTCAATTCTCCATTCCTTTAACTCCATAGCTCCCGCAAGTTCTGCCAAACCAAATATCCCCCGGCCACTAACGCCACCACCACCGCGATCCACGGGAAGAAATCGAAAATCAAGACGACGGCGGCGAAGATGGCCAGGCTAATCGTCACGTTGGTGATCAGCTTGTAGAGCCGCCGGCGGAAGGTGGACTCGATCACAATGAAGAGAATGACAATCGAGATGATGCCGATGAACCAGTTTTGCGGGGCAAAAATAATTAGCCCGACCAAACTCATTAGCATCAGGCCGATACTGACCGCCGCCCAACCTTCCAGCAGCCGGCCAATTTGGAGTTCGCTGTCCGGGATGGGGGCGGCGGCTCGCCGAATATGGCTGCGGATGGAGCCGAAATCACCCTGCTCCAGTTGGTCGGCGTATAGTTGAAAGGCTTCCAAGGTGGCCCGGTTTTGGGCAAACTCGGCCCGCAGGTCATCGACTTCGTCTGATAGCGTTTTGATTTTCTTTTGGTGGCTTTCGTACACTTCTTTTAAGTGGGGCCGAATTTGCACGGCGGCGGCTTCAATCCCCAACCCGGTCAGTTGCTCGCTTTTGGTGTGGATCAGTTCCAACAGTTCAGCCTGCCGCACGGCCAGATGGGCATGCTGCTCGTGGACGCGCAAGAGGGCTTGGTGACGGGGCACCACCTTGTCCAGACCGGCCCAGCCCAGCGGATCGTACCAGGCGCGGCGCACGGAGCCGTCGCGGTTGTACATTGGCCCGCCGGGCGCGTTTTCGCCGGCCAGCGGATCGGAAATGTAGCGGCCCCACAAGCCGCGATATTGCGATACCCAGGGCAGCGTCTGGTTGATCAGCCGGGGCGTTGCCCAGCATTTATCCTGACAGGGCCCGATCGATAACCCGTCGCCCCGGGCGTAATCGACAAAAGGCAGCCGAAAAAAATTAGGCCCTTCGACGGCTTCGGTGGGGTGTGGCTCGTCGGAAAATTGGCGCAGCTTTTCGGCCCAAAATTTCTGCATCCGGTCATAAACCCGGCGCAGCGGGGTCAGCGACGGGATCTCGACCTCGACCAAATACTCGCCTGCGCTGAAATAACTGGCGTGAGAACCGGCCCCGGCGTAAATTACCGGGTGCTCGCCGATTTTTTCCAGCCCGGGATCGGTCCAATGGCGGCGCAGGTCATCGCCGGAAAAGTCGTGCGAGGCGTAAGCGATCCACTCCGGGGTAACTTCGCCATCATCGGGTGAGCCCGACAGGTAAATGCAGACCATCTCCCAATCGGCTTCGTGATCGTTCATACCGTAGAAGCCGCTTCGCCAATTATTGAAGGCATACAGAAACCAATATTGTAATATCGTCCAGCCATTCTCACGAACAACCCGGCCGCAGTAGCGGTACTCCTCGCGCCTGGCCTGGATAGTTCTGTAAACAATTGAGGCGGCGGCCGCCGCGTCGCCGGGCATCCGGCCGCGAGCCAGCAGTGAAAGTTGAAAAAGTGCGTGAGCCAGACGTGACACGTAACCGACTCGGGCCAGCCGCCCCCGGCCGGCATGAAAGGTTTGCGTCGGATCAGCGTTGGCGAGTTCGTGGAGTTTGTAGGAGGCCAATTCGGCCGCGGTTAGCGGATCGGCAAATTTGAGAAAATAGATCGATCCAAAACGGTCGGCGCGGGGTTGAGCCAGGGTGTCAAGGGTCAACTGCTGGGCTGGCGTCAAACGTTCGGCTTCAAAGGCATGGGAGCGTTTGACCCATAAGTTGCAGACGTTCACGTAACGGGCCACATCGATGGGAAAGAACTCTTCGCCCCGGTTGAAGTGGATGATCGGCTCAAACCGTTGTAACAAATCCAGGTCGATTTGGGGGGTCATAACTTGGCCTCTTCCGGTTGACCGTTCTGGAATCGGCGCTCGAACGCCGACCGAACCGCATGGGCATTGAGGTACAGCACCATACCGATGCTGTACAACATCGTGAAATGCGCGGCCCCCTGAAACGATGGCGTTGAAAAACGAATAGACAGCGCGGTCAGCAGGCAGACCATCTGCACCAACATCGCTACAATCCAGCCGGTTGGCCGCAAAAAGACAAACCCAAGCACAGCCAGCAGGGTCATGAAAACTGAAATGGTTATGGTTATGAAGATTGGCGATTCGCCCATCAACGCGTTATGGGGTGTCCACAGAATTTGCAACAGGAAGGCTTGCACCAGCAGGGCAACGCCGCCGCCCAGTCGAACAGGAAAATGGCTCATGATTAAAAAGCGCTTCCCAAATGACGGTCGAAAAAGTCGGTCACGCGCTCCATAAAGAGCTGCCAGCTTTCCCCTTCGAAGGCGTGCCCCTGACCCTGATAAACAAAATAGTCAACCTCCCGGTCGGCCTCAGTGAGCGCCTCGTTCAAATTGGCCGACCATTCCGGCGGGGTGCTGGTATCGGCCGTGCCAATGTGGATTTGAACCGGGGCGGTGACGAACTCTAAGTAGTTGATGGGTGACGTGCGCTCCAGAAAGGTGGGGCTGTAGACAGCGTCGGCGTAGGCCGCGACCAGCCGCTCGTCGGTTTCTCGCCGGATACCGGCCCCCCAGCGGTCGATCACTTCGGGATCGTAGCCGCTAACCGGGGCGTATAGCACCGCCGCCTTGATGCGCGGATCAACGGTGATGGCCTTGATGGTCACGCCGCCGCCCATACTGTGCCCCCACATGCCGATGCGATTGGGGTCGGCCTGGGGAATCGACGCCACGGAGCCGACCAAATTGAGGGCGTCGAGCAGCAGACCGGTGCGGAAAAAATTGTCGCCGGAATCCGATTGGCCCCAGGTACGAAAGTCCGACGAGAGCGTCAAGTAGCCGTGAGCGCTCAGATATTCCGCGGCGCGCCAGGTATCCGCGCCGGACCAATAGCGCGACTGGGGAATGTAGCCGTGATTGAGCACCACCACCGGAAACGGGCCGTCGCCGGGCGGGATTTGCATGATGCCGGTAATGGTCAGATCGTCGCTGGGGTAATCGATGTAGTAGCGGGTGAAGGTCGTGGTCGTTGTTAGGACCGACCGGATATTAATTGTCCCGCCGGGGTAGTCGCGTTCGCGCAGCCCTTCAATGGTAAACGGCGCCATCGGGTGAGGCGTCGGCGTGGGGGTGATGGTGGGGGTCGGCGTATTGGTCGGCGTCGGTGTGACGGTCGGGGTTAGGGTGCTGGTTGCGGTATGGGTGGCGGTTGGCGTAGCCGTCGGCATCGGAGTGGCCGTCACCTGCTCGACAATCGCTGTCGGCGGGGCGGATCGGCAGTTGGTTAGGAATAGGGCCACGGTGATCACGGTCAAGAATTTGAGGCTGAGGGTTACTTTCACAGGATGAATATCCTTAGTTGAATTGATCTCAACTTTAAATTGTAGTCCAGTTAGGCCATGGTGCAAAGCGGGGAAAAATTTTGGGACCGCTGCATAAGACCTCGACTCGAATGGATTATGGTAGTATACTGGCGATAAGACCGGCAGCATGGAACGTAGGACGTAGAATGTGAAGCCGTTCAATCTTACTTGAGTAATTTACAGAGACGCATGACGATGAATCTGATAGCCCGTTACCAGCCTCAACGAAATCGCTTTTGGCCTGAGGTTGAGGATTTTTTTACCAACCTGCCTCCCCAACTGTTCCGGCAAAGTATTCTGCTCAAAAATAATCTGGCGACGTTCTACGCCGACACCGGCCAGTTTAGCGACATTCTAAGTCGCGAACACGACCATCCTTGTCTTTACCTTCATTTTTGGTTAATTGACGACTGGCAAACGTCCAAATTGGGCGATAGAGAACGGCTTGAAAAGCCGCTCTTTTTGTCAGCGGTTTTCAATTTTGCCGCCGTATATACTCAGGAAACAATTCTAGATGAAGGATCGAACTTCGACCAGACCTATCTGTTTTTGGCCCAAAGTCTCCGCCAGCAGGCTGATCGGCATCTTATGGAGATTTGTCCCGGCACGGACGCTTTTTGGCGATACCATCAACTGGGTTGGAATGACTATGCCGAGGCCACGCTGGCCGATTGGCCCGCTGTCAACCGGGCTGATTTACCGCTCGATGAAGCGGCCTTGACAGCCCTGCCTCAACGGCTGGCTGTCACCAAACTACCGATCATTGGCGCGGCGCTGGCGCTGGACCGGGCAGAGGATGTCCCGCAATTGAATCGAATGCTTGATCACCTTAATTTCGTCTGGCAACTACTGCGTGACATTTCGACCATTCGCCAGGACTTGGTCCGGCAGCGATTCACCTATCCCCTTCTCAAAACGATCGAGGCCGCCGGGCTCGATCCTCACCAGCCGCCGGCCCCTGAGCAAATCTTGGGGGCGCTGGTTCTGACCGGTGTCATGAGCAAGATCGAACAAATCTGTACCGGCCAACTGACTTCGGCCCGCGAACTGGCCGAGTCGCTCAAACTGCCGACGTTTAGTGAATACTGCGCGGTCATTGAAAATCAGGTCAGGCATGTCGTCGATTTATTTTCCCTCAAACCCCAATTGAAAAAACCGGCGGGTGCGTCCGAAAAACCGCGCCGGCCGATGTTTGCTCCGTTTGTTGAGACGCTGCCCAAGGTGATCGAGATGGCGGAGGGGTATTTGTTGGCTGACGTGTCGTTCCGGGAGAGTTGGGAAATCCAGCGGCGGGGTGTGTTTGGCGTGCCAGAAATGATTGGCCGGGCCTTTCCGGCGGGGTTCATCGCTGAACTTCTCAGCCGGTACGGTCACGACATGGCCCAGTCTATCGACATGGTGTTCGAGACGCTGGCCGCCACCGGCTTTCGCTACTACAATCACGATCACCTCCCGCCGGACGCTGACGACGTGGCCATGGCGCTGCGTCTGCTGCCGTATTCTTCGCAGCCGGAGCAGCATCGAGCACTACTGCAAGCGCCGGTTGATCGGCTAACAGCGAGTATATCGACAACTGGAGAAATCCCCGTGTGGTTGATGACTGAAGCTGAGACACAGGGAGACCGTTTCGTGTCGTTGTGGGGTAATAGCTGTGCCGCCGTGTCGGCCAATGCGCTATTGGGGCTGATAAGTTATGATCGGGCTAAGTATCAATCTTTGATCGAAAAATGCGCCGGTAAATTATTTGATGACGTCGGGCAAAGGGGAATTGGGGCTGGTTGGCATTATGTGCCGCTTTACACTATCTGGATTATTGTTGAGTTGATGGCCCAATTGCAGGCGCAGCCGATGGCGGCCGGTTTGGCGCAAAAACTGCAAGCCGCCACACAAACCCTATCCGCACGCTTCAAAGACGAGGCTCAACGATATCGCGTGACGCCGCAAGACGCCGCCTTGCTGTCACTCATCTGCCTATCGGCGGGGGCGCCGGATGAGGTGAAAGCGCTGTTTAAGCCTGATTGGATAACCATCCTGACCAAGACGCAGCGCTACGATGGCGGTTGGCCCGGCGAACCCCTCTACGGCACACCCACTCGCGGTGAATTGGCCACCTGGTACGCCAGCAATTCGGTTACAACGGCGCTGTGCTATCATGCCTTGAAAAGTTATAGTTCGTAGTAAGCCTTTCAGGGCTGAAGCATCGGAGCGACAAAGCTTGCTTTGTCATGCACGGTCAGATCAAAGTAAACTTTGACGCTCCAGACCGTTATTTTCAGGGGAGTCGAACAGTCCTTAACAGGA
>JAGRCC010001063.1 GCA_020433785.1 Anaerolineae bacterium | reverse complement strand
AAAGCCGCCAATGTTTCCCCTTCTACGGTCTCGCGCGCCCTTAACGATCATCCACGCATTGGCACCCAAACCAAAGCACACATCAAATCATTAGCCAAAGAAATGGGCTACATCCCCAGTGCAGTGGCACAAAGCCTCATCACCAACAAGACCTGGACCATTGGCATGGTCATTACCACCGTGGCGGATCCGGTGGTGGCCGATTTTGTGGACGGTGTGGATGAAGTCGCTCAGACAGCCGGGTACAGCCTCTTTTTGAGTAACTCTCGCAATGACCCCCAACGAGAAGTGGCCGTTGTTGAAACCTTTCAGAGCCGGCGTGTCGATGCGATTATCGTGGTTGCCTCGCGGATAGGCAGTACCTACAGTTCCAAGCTAGACCAACTCAAGGTGCCGATTGTGCTAATTGAAAATCAGAAACACGGCGATTTTTACCACTCTATATTCATTGAGAATACAATCGGGGCCAAAGCGGCCGTTGACCATTTGATTGAATTAGGCCATCGCCGGATCGGATTTATCGGGGCGGTTGATCGACCAAAATCGAACGATGAGCGGTTGCTCGGATACAAGATGGCCCTTCAACAGGCCAATATCCCGGTGGAGCCGGAGCTTATCTCCCTGCCCGACAGCAACGACGATTTTGAGCGGGGGCAAAAAGGGTTGGCGGAGATGTTAGCTGCTCAAGCTACGGCAGTATTTTGCTATAACGACCGAATTGCGATCGGGTTAATAAAAGGCTGCGAGCAACAAGGCATCCTTATTCCCCAACATCTTAGTGTTGTTGGCTTTGATGATATTCAGATCGCCTCCTATTTGAGGCCGGCTTTAACCACCGTCCGTCAACCTCGGGTCCAGATGGGGCGCCTCGCCATGCAAATGATACTGGGACTGCTCGATGGACAGGACGTCCAAAATCAGACTCTGCCGTGTGAATTGGTGATCAGGCAGACCACGGCTTGGAAATGACAAGGTAAAAAGTAATTTTTTTTCGAATTGCGCAAACGTTTGCGCAAACTATACAGACCAATAACTCTGGGGAGTGAAGTGACCATTAGGATCGCTGAACTTGGACAATGAAGCCGTCCTTGGGGAGGATAAATAATGGATTTAGTAGTGAACGGACGTCAAATAAAGGCAAAGATGAATGATTATCACCAAACAGATCCGGCCGAGTTGGGCGGCGAAGGGATGACCAAACCGGTTATGATTTGCTTGTTGGGTAATTTTCGCCTGATGCAGAGGAGTGAGTTGGTGCCGATCAGAGCCGGTGGCAAAAGTGAAGCCCTCTTAGCTTACCTAGGCCTCCATCACGGACGGCGGGTTCCGCGCGAGCGGCTCGTCCAGGCGCTTTGGCCCACCAGCGATCTGACCCTTGGACTCAACTCGCTCAACAATGTGGTTTACAATCTGCATAAACTCCTCGGTCCGGCGCTGCAAGGTGCTGCACCGGTATTGCACGAAGAGGGCTATTACCAACTCAATGTCACCGCGGGTATTGGCGTTGATGTGGCCTGCTTCGACGCGCTGGTGGAAACCGGCGACCGGCGGAGTAGAGCCGGTAATCTGACCGCCGCCGTGGCAGCCTACCATCGCGCGGTTGACCTGTATCGGGACGATCTTTACCTGTCGCCAGACCCGCAGAGCATCGTCGAGCGCGAGCGTCTGCGGGCCCGCTATTTAAGGGTGCTGGCTCAATTAGCCGACCATTATTATCAGGCCAACGACTACACTGCTGCTTTGAAGTATATCTGGCAGTTGTTAGGGCGGGACTCCTGTCGTGAGGACGCCCATCGCCTGGTCATGCGCTGCTATGTGCGGCGCGGCGAACGGGCAGCCGCCCT
>JAGRCC010001062.1 GCA_020433785.1 Anaerolineae bacterium | reverse complement strand
TGGTTTCTAGCTCCTAAATGATGAATTTGATTGTTCGAGGGCTGCAAAGGTATTTGAGATGATATTAGTATAGCCATAAACGGCCGGTTGTCTGTTAAAACTTTATGCTGTTTTTGGTGGAATTATATGACAATTTCGTTGAAAAAAGTTAAAAAAAGCACCGTTGAACTAACCTTTAGGCGAAGAATGAAAATTTAAGGTTCCCAGCCTGGAATCGAGGTCGATCCCAGGCTGGAGGCGGGATCGACCTCAGGCTGGAGGCGGGCCCTATTCCAGTAAGGGAACGGATGCGATCTCAGCCTGGAGCGAAGTCCGATGCCAGTCAGGAGTCGGGGTCGATGCCTGAACGGCATGATCGGCGGGGTTTGGGGGACAAAACCTCACCGATCATCCCCTCACCAGTCTGCCGCCGCATATACTGACGATCTGCCAGCATGGGCGGAATCGACCCATTCTCCATTCTTCATTCTCCCTTCTCCCTTCTCCCTTCCCCCGGTTTGTCTGTGGGCTTTGTCGTCCTATTGATTATGGCTCTGATTTGTGTCATAATAGGCTGGTAGAAATGTTGGAAGTATGACGTTTGATGGGTCATCTATTCGATATAAAAGTGGCTCTAGACATAGTTGGGGGCTTTAGTTGATGTGTGGCATTTGGAACCAGTTCAGACCCTATTACCGCTATTGACTGTCTTCAGGAGGATGATCCTATGACCACCCAACATCGTGGCACCATCACAACTTGGAAGGATGACAAAGGTTTTGGCTTTATCACACCGGATGAGGGCGGAAGTCCGGTCTTTTTTCATATCAGTGGTCTTGTGCACCGACAACGTCGTCCGGCAGAGCAGGTAATGGTTGTTTACACCCTAAGCCAGGACGTACACCAGCGAACACGAGCCATCAACATTCGTTTTGTAACGAAGGAAACTCACCCCGAACGCCTGAGTACGGTGATTGTGGTCAGCCTCTTTTTTGTGATGCTGCTTCTTGAAACCTGGATCATTCCGTTACCATTGTGGATTCTTGCGCTGTATGGGATCAGCAGCAGCATCACCTATGGGCTGTATGGGCGGGATAAGGTAAATGCTCAGCAACGGGCAAGGCGGATTCCAGAAGACATGTTGCATTTTCTGGAGCTGGTTGGAGGCTGGCCTGGAGCCCTTCTTGCCCAGGAATACTGGCGTCATAAAACTGTAAAGGCCGCATATCAACAAATGTTCTGGCTTATGGTAGGTGTTAATCTGGTGCTCCTGATAGGGTATAGTGTCATTCTATTACTGAGGTAGCGCTATGGGTAGTTTGTCCGACTAAGGAATGATGGTTAAATCACTTCCCCAAGTCCACTAATAAGGCGCTTAGAGATAAGGAGATTGAAGCGACCAGAATCTCTTTATCTCCTTATCTCCCATGTCCCAAAGAGAGGCGATTTAATTCGCGATCCTAAGGAATGAAAAACAATTAAGTTCGGCATGTCATTGCGAGCAAAGCGAAGCAATGCCCACTTCCGAACGCGGAGATAGCTTCGTCGTTCCTCCTCGCTATGACCCATGCGGACGTTGTTTTTTGGCCGATCCTAAGTGACTGTCACCTTTTGCATTTGCCTGGCTTGGAGCCACTTATGCCAAACACCCCTAATCCACTGACCACACTGCTCGACGACATTGCCCGCGAGGCCGACGGCTTTAGCGGCCAGGTGGGCCTGGCCGCCCGGCGGGTGGAGGCCACCGAGGCGGTTCGCTTTAACGCAGATGACATCTTCCCCACGGCCAGCGTCATCAAGCTGGTGGTGCTGATCGAATATCTGGCTCAGGTGGCGGCCGGGGAACTGCGGCCGGCCACACTGGTCACGCTCCAAGCCGAGCATATGGTCGAAGGGTCCGGCGTCCTCAAGGATTTGCAACCGGGGGCGCAGCTTACCCTGCATGATCTGGCGACGCTGTCGATCACCATCAGCGACAACACCGCCTCGAACTTACTGCTCGATACCGTGGGCGGGCTGGTGCGGGTCAACGCCCGGCTGCACGCTCTGGGCATGGGGCGGACGGTGATGGGCCGGCCCTTTGTCTTCGACTCGCCGGTTGATAATACCGGCTCCCCGGCCGATTTTCTGCACCTGCTGCTGGGGCTGGCCCGGGGACAGGTGGTCAACCCCGCCGTCAGCCGGGCGGCGCTCGAGCTGATGGGTCGCCAGCAGTTTATGACGTATATTCCGCGCTATTTGCCCTACCACCCCTTCGCCGCCGAGTACGGGCTGCCCCAACCGCTGACCATCGCCAATAAGGTCGGCATGCTGCGCGGCGCAATCAACGACGCGGCGCTCATCACCACGCCCGGCTACACCTACGGACTAGTTATTTTCACCCGCGCCTGCACCGACACCCGGCCCGACCCCGACAATGAGGCGGCGCTGCTGGTCGCCCGGTTGTCGAAGCGGGTGTATGATTACTTTGAGGCGGGAATGGCGCCGGATTAATATCCGGGGATGCTCTCTTGGCATCTTATCCAATTTCTAATTAAGTTTATATACCCTCCTAACATGA
>JAGRCC010000115.1 GCA_020433785.1 Anaerolineae bacterium | reverse complement strand
CCCTTCTCCTTGTTGTGAGTTAAAAATTTAAAGGTTACTTAAGGGTTATATAATGAACTAAAAAACAAAAAGCCCCCAGTTGCGGAATTAACTTCCAGAACTGAGGGCTTCGCGGCCGCTCTTAATACTTTCTTTATTTTGTTGGAGCGTATATTACCAAAATTCTAAATTCTTGTCAAGCAAGCAATAGTGATTTTTTGGGAATTTTAAGAATTGGGAATTTATGCACAAATCATTATATTTTCGCCCCGATAGCCACAATCGCTTCGGCGACTTGGTACATGGGGCAGCGTTTACGGCGCGCCGTCATCTGCAGACGCTTGTAAGCTTCAGCCTCAGAGATGCCGGTAGCAATGAGAATCTGTTTGGCCGCCTCCACCAGCCTACGTGCTTCTAACTGTCCGCGCAGCCTATAAGCCTCTTGAGCCTTGGTACGCATAATCTCAAAGCGGTTAATAGCTAGGGCTAATGTCGGGCCCAATTTCTTTTCATGAATGGGTTTGACCAGATAACCCATTACAGCCGCATTGGCGGCCCGCTCGATTAAACTTCGTTCACTATAAGCGGTCAGCATCACAATGGGCAAAGGCATTTCCTGCGTCAAGGTTTCGGCCACGGTCAAGCCATCTAGCCGGGGCATTTTAATGTCCAACAATAATAATTCAGGTTTGATACTTTTGGTCATTTCAAGGGCTTCTTCGCCGTTAGCCGCAGTGCCTGCGATGTGATATCCTAACGCAGAAACCATCTGCGACAGTCCCATCCGAATTACTGCTTCATCATCAGCTATAATTACGCGTGACATTATTCCCTACCCTTATCTAATCGTTTGAAATAAAGCATCTACTAGGCTGGAACAAAAAGCCCTTATCGCGTCAACAAACTAATTGGAGAATTATAGCATTTGACGGTGTCTTGCCAAATGGCTCCTTATTAATTTGCAAAAACTAACTTCAGGCTACTGAGTTAAGTTAAGCCCAAAGTTTATCACAAATGAAAAAAAATTGGCAACTTTAAGCTTTAGGATTCGGGCTTTTATACAGTCCCCACTCAAATTTTAACGCCTAACATCTTCTCATGCTATAATAACCATCTGTTGACGCATTAGTTACGCGAATCAGAGATGACACTTAAAGAAAATACCCTTTTGGAAAATCGCTACCGGATTGATGGGCTGCTAGCCCGAGGCGGTATGGGCGCCATCTACAAGGCGTTCGATACTAACCTTAACATCCCGGTGGCTGTCAAAGAAAATATTCTGCAAACGCCGGAACACATCGACCAGTTCAAACGAGAAGCCTTGATCTTGGCTCGTCTACGGCATGCCAGCTTGCCGCGGGTTATTCATTATTTTAGCTTTACCGGCAAGCAGTATTTGGTGATGGATTTTATCGACGGTCAGAACCTATGGCAAATTGTCACCGATCAAGGCGAACCGCTGCCCGTAGCGCAGGCCCTGGATTACATGATTCAAATTTGCCAGGCGGTAAGTTATCTGCACATGCAGACGCCGCCGTTGATCCATCGCGACATCAAACCCCAAAATATTAAGATTACGTCGGCTGGTCGGGCTGTGCTGGTGGATTTTGGTATTGCCAAAGAAGTTTCCAGCGACTTGCATAAAACCGAGAGCGGAGCGCGCCGGGTCACTTCCGGCTTTTCACCCCCGGAGCAATATACCGGCGAAGGCACCAGCCCTGCCTCTGACACCTATGCCTTGGGGGCAACGCTGTATGCGATCTTAACGGCTAAAAAACCCCCACGCAGCACCAATCTCACCGCCGGCGAAGTGAAATTCGATCCACCTAGCTTGGTCAATCCTGACTTAAGCCCGCAAATTACCCAGGCGGTATTGCATGCGATGCAGCTAAAACCACAAGATCGGCCCGAAACAGTGGGGGTGTGGCAGCAGCGATTGGAAACCATTCTGGCGGGTCTATCAACGGCCGCTGTGGTCGAAGAGTCAACGGTGTTTAGCCGGCGAAAACCGGTTATGGATGACGATGCGACGTTAATGGGCGAAATAATCGTTGATTCTCCCCCCAGCACGGCCAAATACTGGCTGGTCGACCCGTTAGGCCAAGGTTATCGCCTTGGCGGTGAACCTTTGACCATTGGCCGCTCGTCTAAGGCGGATATTGTGGTTGACGACCAGGCAGTTTCTCGCGAGCATGCCCAAATTCGGCTGGCGGGTGATCGCTGTTTGGTGCTCGACTTAAACAGCGCCAACGGGACTTTTTTAGATAGTGAGCCGCTGCCTAATGTTTGGCAGCCGGTCAGTCAAGGGGATGTGTTAACTGTCGGCTCGGCGCGATTTTATGTGACCACGACCGAGCCCGCCAATGTGGTTTCTCACCAGGTGGTCGCGATACCGGCTAGCGAATCCCATACCACCTCCCCCCCACCGGACGATGAAATTATTGACGCTGAAAAAGTTATCGATCTCTCCCAACCCCGGACCTCAGCTATTCCAGGGCAGCGGTTCTTGTGGCCGGTCTTAGCGGTGCTGTTACTGTTTTGCGGTACTGTGACGTTGGGCGCTTTTTGGTGGTATTGGGCTAGCTCGACACCTGGAGAGTTGACTTCGGATCAGTCGATTACCGGCCAACATGAATCTGAATTCGCGCCTTTGACTGGCCAACTCTCCCAAGAGACCCAGACTGACAGTGCGGCTGAATTGGCAGCAGATATCACTGAACCCGGCGCGGCTTCGGACTCTGTTTCCCCGGTCGCCACACCTACCGCCGAAAGCCCAACGCCAATTTTTCGTTCGGCCTTGGGCGACGTGATCACCCGATCCGATACGATTTTGCTGCCGCCGGCTGAAGCGACAACGGATGCCACGTCGGAGCCGGCGCCGTCCACCACTGAACCTGATCTGATTGAACCCACGGTCGCCGAACCGACGGCTATCCCGGTAACCGCCGGAGAAACTGTGGCGCAAATTGGTCCTAAAGAAGTGATTGATGTCGATTTCAATCCTCAGAATCCCAATGAGGTCTACGCCGTAGTCAAAGGTACGGGTATCTTTAAAAGCGTGTCCGGGGGCGAGGGACCATGGATAAAATTAAATGTCGATGGCATCGGCCTAACCGGCCTAACCATCGACCCCAATAATCCTACCCGCCTGTACGCGCCAAGCTGGAACGCCGTGCTCAAATCGACCGATGGCGGCAACACCTGGGACCTCAGAGCCGATGGACTGGCCTCGGCTAACCGGTCGGTTAATGAACTGGTGGTTCATCCTACCAAACCTAATACGCTGTTCGGCGGCATCGGCGAAACACTGGTCGTCTCAACCGACGGCGGCGAGACTTGGGTCTCAGACGGCTACGGGCGCGATTTGGGTGGTTCGCAGTTGAACCAAATTGTAATCGATCCCTTTGATCCGGAGACCATTTACGTCGCCGCCACCGCCGGGTCGCTCTTTAAATCGACCGACGGCGGGCGAAACTTCATCGGCCTGCCGTTCAATACCGGCGAGGGCGCGTTTGCTTTGGCAGCCCATCCGACTCAGCCCAATGTCTATCTGGTGGGGGTCAATGCCCCTCTCAGTGCCATTGCCAAATCGACCGACGGATTTGAGTTCCGTTCGGTGAGCGACGGCCTAATTTACGGCGGCGCCGACTCTGTCTACTCAGCGCTGGCCTATGCTCCCAGCAGCCCTAATGTTGTTTATGCCGGCACGGGTTATGAAAGCAACCCGTTAGCCAAGGGGATGTTCAAAAGCACCGACGACGGCGACACCTGGTTCAGTATCAACAGTAATATGCCCCTCAACCCGGAAACAGGCTATCCCTACTATATCAAGCGGATTATTGTCCATCCGGCTAACCCGGATGTGGTGTTGGCCGCCACCGGCTCGGGCCTCTACAAAAGTGTCGATGGCGGAGCGAGTTGGCGCTTGCTGTAAACCCCATGAACGCAAGAATCGGGTGGCTGCCGCAGCATGAGTCGTATAAAATAGAGAAAAAGACTCGTGTGGAGGATTTGACATGTCTTACTCAGCAACCTATATTCAAGCCGTTGAAGATTACGCTCGGATCGAGCAGGCCATTATTTTTCTGCGGCAAAATTTCCAACGGCAGCCCAGTTTAAAGGAAGTGGCCGACAAAGTCGGTTTGAGCGAGTATCATTTTCAACGACTGTTTAGCCGGTGGGCGGGCATCAGCCCCAAACGATTTTTGCAGTTTCTAACTATCGAACACGCCAAGCAGCTTTTGGTCCAATCAAAAAGTTTGCTCGAGGTGACTTACGAAGCCGGCCTATCCGGGCCTGGTCGGCTGCACGATCTGTTTGTAACGTGCGAAGCTATGACTCCCGGCGAATACAAACAACAAGCGTCGGGTTTGACCATTCGCTACGGATTTCATCCCAGCCCATTCGGCGAATGCCTGCTGGCGCTCACCGACCGGGGCGTCTGCGCCTTGCATTTTGTGCTCGAGGATGGGCGCGAGGCAGCTTTGGCCGCGTTTAAAGAGGATTGGGCCGAAGCGACATTGATCGAGGCTCCGGCCGAAACAGAACCGTTTGCCGCTCAGATTTTTGATCCGGTTCGGCATCAACAGGCGCTGCCGCTGGTTTTAAGGGGAACAAATTTTCAGATCAAGGTTTGGCAGGCGCTGCTCAAAATTCCACCGGGGGCGGTGGTATCGTATGAAGCCGTTGCCGCCAGTTTGGGGCAGCCTAAAGCGGCTCGGGCTGTGGGCAACGCGGTGGGTAAAAATCCGGTTGGCTTTGTTATTCCGTGCCACCGCGTCATTCGTAAAGTCGGCAACGTGGGCGATTATCAGTGGGGATCGGCCCGCAAGCAGGCCATGCTCGGGTGGGAGTCGAGCCACAAATTCAAATTGGACTAGTGATAACCGATGACTTTGCTCAACTCGGCTGGTTAAATCCGGGCTAAAATGGGAAGGTGACGATCCCCTTTGAGCAAATCATGATGGTCTCAAAGGGGATTATTAATAACATATGACTGATATTTCGTCTAAACAACAAGTGAAACCGGTGGTGGCGCTGGTCGGGCGACCCAACGTGGGCAAATCGACTTTGTTCAACCGGATGGTGGGCCAGCGCAAGGCCATTGTCGAAGATTTAGCCGGGACAACCCGCGACCGGCTCTATGGCGAGGCTGATTGGAACGGCCGCGATTTTATCCTGGTCGATACGGGCGGGCTTGATTTCGGGATGATGTCCACCGCATCGGCTCAAAAAGGAGGTGATCCCAAAGATATGACCTCAGCCGGTTACCAGGCCGGAGCGGCCAGCCGGCTGTTTCTGCGGGAAATTCGCGAGCAGGCGGAAATCGCCATCGCCGAGGCCGAGGTCATCGTCTTTTTAGTCGATGCCGAAACCGGGATAACCGGCCCTGATGAGGACATCGCCGATTTGCTGCGTCGCGCTGAGAAGCCCGTCATTCTGGCCGTGAATAAGGCTGACAATCAAAAGCGTAAGGTTGATGCCGTGGAGTTCTATGCGCTGGGTCTAGGCGAACCGATTCCGGTTTCGGCGCTGCACGGGGCCGGAACCGGCGATTTGCTCGATGCCGTGGTGGAGGTGCTGCCCGATGTGAGCGAGGAACCCGAAGAGGACGAGGCCATCAAAATCGCTATTTTAGGCCGGCCCAACGTAGGTAAATCGTCGCTGTTGAACAGTTTGCTGGGCGAAGAGCGGGTGATTGTGTCCGATGTGCCCGGCACCACCCGCGACGCTATCGACACCCGGATCAATTATGAGGATCTAGAAGTGGTACTGATCGATACGGCGGGTATCCGGCGGCGAGGTAAAATTGAACCGGGAGTGGAAAAACATAGCTTTTTGCGCTCGCTCAAAGCGATTGATCGGGCTGATGTCTGTCTGCTGCTGATCGATGCAACTAACCTGGTTACCGCTCAAGATGCGCACATTGCCGGTTATATTTTAGAGAAGAATAAAAGTGTCGTGGTCCTGGTTAACAAGTGGGATCTGGTTGAAAAAGATACCCATACAATGAATGAGTATACCCGCCAGATTCGGGCCGGGTTGAAATTTTTAGATTATGTGCCGATTCTTTTCATTTCGGCCAAAAGCGGCCAGCGCGTCGACAAGGTGCTGCCGCTGGCTCTGCAAGTTCAGGAAGAACGGCTGCGGCGCATTCCCACCGGGGAATTGAACCGGATTATGCATGAGGCCGTGGCTAAGAATCCTCCCAAAGGCGGTCAGCGCCACCGGCTCAAGTTTTTATACGCTACCCAAGCTCGGAGCGACCCGCCGACCTTTGTCTTCTTTACCAACAATCATAAGTTGGTCCATTTTACTTATGGCCGCTATCTGGAAAACCAACTCCGCGATAAGTATGGCTTTTTAGGTACGCCGCTCCAGATGATTTTCCGTAGTCGAAAAGAGAAAGAAGGTTGATCGGTTACTGTTGGATCGATTGATGGTTGGCCGGGGCTTGACAGCAAGTTACTCCGGTGTGGCTACTGCACAGCAGGGAGACTTCGGGTAGTGATAAACCTGTATGATGCAACCCCTCGGCTAATTGGGCCAGGGGCAGCCCCATGACGCTGGCAAAGCAGCCGTCGAGGCGCTCTACCGGCGCGAACGGTTGATCCTGAATGCCATAGGCTCCGGCCTTGTCCAGCGGCGATCCGCCGGCCACATAGGCCGCAATTTCGGCGTCGATGTAGGGGCGCATCCAAACCTGGCTGCGATGAAGGTAGGTAGCTATCGGTTGGTTGCTTTCGGAAGAGATAATAGGTGATCGATGGATTAGCGTCAAGCCGCTATACACGTCGTGCTGTCGCCCTCGCAGCGATTTTAGCATGAGGATCGCTTCGGCGGCTGAGGCCGGTTTGCCCAGGATAGCGTTGTCGAGAACGACTTCGGTATCTGCGGCGATGATGATTAGGTGATGAGTTTCGATCAGGCCAGCGATAGAGGGTAATGAAGCCAAATTCTCTGCGACGGCCTGTGCTTTAACTCGACTGAGCCGCTTCACCAGCTGGTCAGCCGGCTCGTTGGGTAGGGGCGTTTCATCAATTTCTCCGTCGACGCCGGGGGATACGGCCGTAAAAGGTAGGCCCAATAGCGTCAAAAACTCTCGACGCCGGGGCGATGTTGAGGCCAGGACGAGATGATACGGCACTGGCATTACGCGTTATTTGAGGCAGGCGGGGCAGAATTGGTGGGCAGTAGGACGTAGAAGGTACTGCCCGGATTCTGCTCGGTGTTATAGCCGGCGCTATCGACCCAAATTCGACCTCCATGCGCTTCAATAATGCCTTTAGCAATGGGCAGCCCCAAGCCGATCCCCCCACCGCCAAATGCGGTTTTGCTGCTGCTGTGGTAAGTGATGTCTTCGATCATATAAAACCGGTCGAAAATATCAAACTGTTTTGAAGCGGCAATACCAATGCCGGTATCTTTGATGACAATGATCACTTCCTGGCCGGGTTGGTTTGACATTGGTGGCTCGCCATCGGCGGCTGTAACGCGGCCCTCTACGGTAATAGTGCCATGATCTGGGGTAAACTTAATGGCATTGCTGAGCAGATTCCAAAAAACCTGCTTGAGGCGTTCGGCATCACCGACAATTTCGGGCAGTGTGTCTAAATCCACCAACTCAATATTCAACGTCCGGTTATTTTTATTGGGATTGAGCTCATCAAGCGCGCCTTTGATGAGATTGGCTAAATTGACCCGCTGGTGTTGAAGCTGCATGCTACTGGCTTCGATAAGAAAGATGTTAAGTACGTCATTGACCACTTCATTGAGCCGATGAACGGATCGATAAATTTTGCTGACCAGATTAACCACATGGGTTTCCGGGCTATCGGCCTGGCAGGTTTCTTTAATAGCCGACTGGAGCAACCGCGCATAGCCGTAGACCAGCGTCATCGGGGTACGTAATTCATGGCTGGCAATAGTGATAAAATCCGACTTTAATTTGTCGACCTGCTGGAGCCGGGTGTTGGCCTCTTCCAATTCCAATATCTTCGACTCAAGTCGTTCGACCAGTTTTTTGCTGTATTGATCCAGATAATGCTGCTGTTCATCTTTGCTGATGGTGTCTCGCCGGCCCTCCAAGTAGCTCACAATCTGGTTAGGGAACCGGTCGATATCGATGGGTTTGTTGATATAACCGTCGCAGCCGGCGGTTAAGGCCAGTTCGCGGTCGCCTTTGGTCGAATAGGCGGTAATAGCCACAATGGGCGTCCGTTGCAAGCCGGCGATGGTCCGCATACGCGTCGTCGTTTCATGACCATCAAGGCCAGGCATGTTAATATCCATCAGGATTAAGTCAGGCACCTGTTTAGTAGCGATTTTTATCCCTTCCAACCCCGTTTCCGCTTCGATGACTTCAAAATCATAGCGGGTTAGCACCCGATTAACCAGGGAACGGTTGATAGGATCATCGTCAATGTACAAAATTCTGGGTTTAGTTGCAAGTAAAGTTTGCGACAAGGTCTCTTCTCCGGTTGCTGCATATTTCTGGTAAGTTAGGTCAGGATTTACTTGAGAACATCGCTAATGCTCTCAACCAACTGATCCTCCATGAATTCACCTTTCTGGAGGAGGGATTCGATGCGCCCTGAGAGGCGTTGGTGATCCTGGCTGGTTAAATCTTTGGCAGTGATAACAATAACAGGAATGTCTCTAAGCTGTTCATTAGCTTTCATCGTGTCAAGAACGGTAAAGCCGTCTACTTCCGGCATCATTAAATCGAGCAAAACCAAATCCGGCTTTCTTGATTGGATCAGGGCCATGCCGCTAGCCCCATCGGCGGCTTCATAGATTTGGTATTTACGGACGTATTGTAAGATGCGGCGGAGTAACTGCCGCGCATCCGGTTCATCTTCAATAATAGCGATGCTCTGAACTTTTTCGTCCAACCGTTTTAAGGCATTGATCAACCCCTCTTGCCGAATGGGCGTGACGCCCGGCTCGGTGATGGCGACCGCTTCACCGTCAATATTTTGCACACGAGTATGCCTTTTAACAATTTCGCTTTCCAGGATTTGTTTCTCAATGGGAAACGTATGGCCCGAAGCGTTAACGACCACCGTTTCATGAGAGCCAATAATCTGATCCTGCACCAGTTTGACCAGCCCGGCACAGGCCACCGCCGCCGCCGGCTCCATCGAAATGCCCTCTAATTGTGCCATTACCCGCATCGATCGGAACGACTCCTGATCGTTTACTTTGATAAAGGCCCCGCCGGAAGTTAATACCAGTTGGCGCAAAAAGGGGTAGGCTAAACCCGGATTGCCGGTCGCCAGCACGTTGATTACGCTGGATGGGTTATGGACAATTTCACTGACATCTAAGCCTTTATGAAAACTGTTAACCATTGGCGCACAGCCTTCGGTTTGGATAATGGCAATTTTGGGGATTTTGTCGATTAGTTTCATATCGTATAGGTCTTTAAATCCCCGCCAAACGCCAATTGGCCCCATACCGCCGCTCACCGCTTGAATGTACCAATCCGGAGCAGCCCAGCGCACTCCGCGAACCCGGCCGAGCTGTTCCGCCACCTCAAAGGCCAGGGTTTTCATGGCCTCTCGGGCAATGAGCGATTTGATACCCTTATCAAGAAACAAATTCCGATAGTCAGCAAACTTGGCGGCAATTTGCTTGGTGGTGTCGTAGTTGCTCGACACTTTGATCACTTCTGTGCCGTACAAAGTGACTTCACGCATTTTTTCGTGGGGCACATCGCTGTCTAAAAAAGCCCACAATTTGATACCTGACCGGGCGCAGTAGGCTGAGTAAGAAATGGCCACATTACCGGTAGAAGCCACCACGGCTTCTTTGATATCCGCTTCTTTCATGGCCGAAATAGCCAGCGAGGCTTGCCGGTCCTTGAAAGAGGCGGTTGGCCCTTGCCGCTCATCCTTCACAAAAATGTGGCGATTCCCTAACATCGCGCCCATATTTTCGATGGGCAACAGGGGCGTCCAACCTTCTCCCAGGGAAACAATGTTTTGCTGGTCACGTAAGGGAAGAAGTTCCCAGTAGCGCCAAATGTTATGATCGCGCTGAGATAACTCCGTTTGCCACAGAGCGGCAGCCTCCTCCAAATTATAGAGCGGATCGAGCCACTCTCCGCCGCATTTGGGGCAGGCGCCAATGAGTTTGGTGTATTCGGCTTTAAAGGAACAATGAGCACACTGATAAAAAAACTTTTTCACGAGCTACTCTTTAAGGTTAGATTTCTGATCGAGATCGTTTTTTTTCTTTCTGGCGAAGTCGGGCGAGCGCTTGGCTGACATCTTCCAGCAGTTCGTTTTCGGTAAAAATACTTTTTTGCAGTAGGACTTCCACTTGGTCGGTGAGTTTGTCTCGCTGTTCGGCTGTTAACTGTTCCCCACTGACAATAATAATGGGGATTGAGCGGGTGGCTTCATTAGCTTTGAGTTCCTCAATCATCGTAAACCCATCCATTTCCGGCATGTTAAGATCCAAAATAATTAGATCCGGTTTTTTGTTTTTTATCAATTCTAAGCCCTCTTTGCCGTTGTAGGCTTCACTGATATTGTAGTTACCCTGGGCTTCTAACATGCGGCGAGTGAGCAGGATATCATCGGCCTTGTCATCGACGATGAGTACGTTGACGTCATCAGATTGTCTTTTGTCGATGTGACCGAGCGCTTCAATAAGTTCATCTTCAACGATGGGTTTGATGAGATAATTCGTCGCACCCAATGAGAAGCCGCGATTTTTGTCGCTGGCGATGCTGCAAACCAGTACTGGAATATCCTTAGTCGTGGCGTTTTCTTTGAGTTCTTTGAGAAGATTCCAGCCGTCTTTATCGGGCAGAATCACATCGAGCAAAACGGCAAACGGCGAAAGCTCAATGAGCTGCGTCACCACATTACGATTGTGATCCAAGCCTAATACCTGATAGTTCTGTTTTTCCAAAAAACGCTTGTATAAGGCAATAACGCCCGGATCATCATCAATAACCGCCACTAACTTTTCCGCCGGTTGCTCATCCTCGGCCATCAGTAGGGCGGGATTATCGAGGCCGGGTTGCTCCAGTTGAGTCGGCTTGATGGGAACGTCGAAACTGAATGTCGAGCCTTTGCCGGGGATACTATTGACCCAGATTTGCCCCCGGTGCATTTCCACAAAGTGGCGGCTGATGGGTAGCCCTAACCCCGTGCCGCCGGCCTTGCGGGTGGTACTGGCATCAACCTGAGTGAATTCCTCAAAAATAGTCGATAGTTTTGTCGACGGTATGCCAATCCCGGTGTCGGTAACACTAAAAATGACCCGATCGTTATCCACCACTACTCTCGTCGTGACCGTCCCTTCCTCGGTGAATTTGCAGGCATTTGAAACCAAATTCAACACGACCTGCCGGATTCGAGTCGGATCGGCCCAAATCAGGGGTAAATTTTCGGGCATTTCTTGCTTTAAGGTCACTGGTTTAT
Organism: Anaerolineae bacterium; assembly: GCA_020433785.1. Next base: position 22,384 of record JAGRCC010000115.1, on the reverse strand, counting down.
CTTTGACCAGCGCCACGGCTGTAGACATAACTGTTTTAACAATCGGCTCGATTTCGGTTTGTTCAAAATTGAGCTCCATTTTGCCGGCCTCGATTTTAGACAAATCGAGGATGTTATTGATTAGACCCAACAAATGTTGGCCGCTGCTGTGAATCGAGGTCAGATCAGTTTTTTGAAGTTCGGTCAGCGGACCGTCGATCCCTTTGAGGATGACGCGCGAGAACCCAATAATGGAGTTGAGCGGCGTCCGCAATTCATGGCTCATATTGGCCAGGAACTGGGTCTTTAATTTGTCGATCTCTTTAAGCCGCTCGGCCGTTTCCTGTTGTTCCTTAAAGGCTCGGGCGTTCTCGATGGCAATCGCCAGTTGAGCTGCCAATACCCCCAGCGTCGAGGTTTCTTCATCAGAAAAGGCCTGCGGTGAGGTGCTTTGAACGTCGAGGACTCCGATCAACCGGTCACCAACTTGAAGTGGGATAGCCAATTCGGCCTGGGTTTCAGGCAAAAGTTCATTGCGCTGGTAAGCGACCATCTTTTTGCTATCCAGATCAACGCTGCGGGTAACAATGGGCTGGCGTTGGTCGGTTACCTGCCCGATGACGCTCTGGCTGCCGATGGCCACTTTGTAGTTCATTTCCAGCAGCCGCCGACCGACTTCGCCGGTACTTTTGTGCAGGACGGCGTACTGCTCGGCTTCGTCAACCAGGAAAATTTGAACGTGATAGAAGCCGAACCGCTCTTTAATCAGGTCCACAGCCTGATTAACCATTGTCGATGGATCAAGAATTGAGGTGGCGACCCGGCCCACATCAGCGCTGGTTTGGAGTAAAATCGCCCGCCGTTTGGTTTCTTCGACCAGCCGGCGGTTTTGCAGCGTAATCGACAGTTGATCGGCCATCGCCATCGCCAGGTTGATCTCGCTTTCGGTGAAAATGTGGCGCTTGCCCACCGAGTCGGCGCCGATGGCTCCGACCACGTCGTCGTTGATAATGATCGGCACCAGAAGCAGAGACACAATGCCACGAGGAATGTTAATCTCACGCACCGTCGCCACCAGCGGATCTGTGGCCACGTCTTCGATGGCAATTGGCTGTTTGGTTTCGATAAGGTGTTGGTAGGAGGGATTATCTTTAATGGGAATACGGAGACGGGGCCTCATAATGGGTTTGCCGCTTTCAAATAAGGCATGAAGCTTTCCGTATTCAAAATCATCTTCAAATAATAAAATACCGCCTTGCTTTAAGCCCAACGTGGTCAGCATTTTGTTGAGAACCGTGTTGAACATCTCATGCTCGTCTTCGGTGGCGACCAAAAACCGACCTACCTGATAAAGCGCTTCCGCCTCTTCCCGGGCGATTTGAGTTTGTTCAAACAAACGAGCCGACTCGATGGCCTGAGCTGCCTGGCTGGTGACGGCTTCGATAATTTGCAGCGTATCATCTTCCCAGATGGCATCGAGGATACTTTTGGGTAATTCGAAATCGATGGTGCCCAGTACGGCCTGACCTTTGAGTGTTAATGGGGCCACCAACGTTGATGTCTTTTCCGGTAGAGGGCGGGTCCATCTCGATGAGTCCTGGCTGCTTTTACCATTAGATGGCCGCCGACCGGACGTGTCCGGTTGGCTGTCAGCTTCAGGTGAACGGGTCATCGGGATGATAATCGGTTTCTTTTCGACAAAGGCTCGGCTGACACCGGGCAGTACTTCCGTGCCTTTTTCAACGGTGATCCCTTTATCCGTCACGCGGTAGGTGGTTGTCGCTCGCTGTTCTCGAATGTAGGTTGTCCACTGATTTTCGATGTAATGACGGTGCATCTTATTGACTTCTTCTAGCGCTTGATTAAGGTCTTGAACGGCCTGAGCGGATCGAATAGCGTTGGCTAACTGGTTGGCCATCGATTGGAGAATGGTGATATCGCTTTGGTCAAAGGCGTTGCGTTTGGTGCTTTGCACATCGAGCGCCCCGATAATTCGACCCTGAGCGGCCAACGGTAACGCCATTTCCGAGCGGGTGTTAGGTACAAGCGGGTTGTTAAAATGAATGCTATTACTGCCCACGTCCAGTGCTATGCAAGGTTCGCCGGTGGCCGTGGCCGTGCCGACAATACTTTTACCACCCACTTCCAATTTGTGTTTCATTGCCAGCATTTTTTGGCCAATTTCGCCGGTCGATGCTTTGACAATAGATTGCTTGCCATATTCATCGGTTAGGAAGATTGAAACGTGGTAAAAATCAAAGCGCTCTTTGATCAAATCGACCGCTTCAAACAAGAGGGCGGCCAGATCTAAATTAGCCGTGGCCGCTTGAGATACTTCGGCGGCCGTTTGCAGTTGGCGGGCCCGGTGTTGGGTTTCATCGAGTAACCGCCTATTTTCCAGCGCGCCCGACGTTTCGCGAGCAATATCTTCAAATAGACGGATCATATCGGGCGAAAAAGCTAGTTCGGCTTGATTGCTGATTAAAATGAAACCTTCAACAGTTTTGTTCAACCAAATGGGCACGGCAACCATCGTTTTGATTTGCATGACCGCCAGTAACTGTTTAAGCATCGGCGAGAAGCGATCATCCTCATCAGCGTTGATCGAAATAACGGTTTGGCCAGTTTTTATCAACGGTTCCAATCCCAGTTCGGTGGTGGAAAGATGAGAGCTAACGGGAATACTGGGCCATTCTCGTCTGGGGTTATCCCACAAGGCAACCAACTCCAGATCGATGTTGTTTTCGATCTGGTCATACATAAAGATCGACACTCCACGATCCGGCTCGGTAGCAGCAACAGCGGTTATGGCCAGATCATACATCGCTCCCATGGTTTCGGCTTTAAGCAACTGCTGGCCCAAGGTAGACAGAATTTCAGTATTGTAAAGATTTTGTTGAGTTTCGGCGACCAGTTGTAAGTTTTGAATCACCACTGCCGCTTGGCCGGCCAAATTGACGATTTGGTTAATAATATTGGGTTTGAGTTCATAACGATTACTCCGGCTGCCTAGCAGCAATACCCCTAGCCAATTGCGGCCAACCGCCAAAGGAACCGCCAAGATAGCGCGATTACCCGAATAGAATTTTTCGAGATTGGTTTGTGTAGTGGCATCCAAATTATCAAAATTAACTTCCAGGGGCGCGTCGTAACGAAGATTTTGAATAAAGGCGAACTTATCCGGGGACATCAACATCCCTGTACTCAAAATTTCTTGAGATTCTTGGTCCCATTTAGCGACAATTTTCAACTCTTTAGGTGCGCCGGCTTCATCCGTCCCAGTTACCAAGGCTACACACATACAATGTGTATAAGTGGTTTCGGCGAAACTGTCCACCATAATACTTAACAAATCTTCGATAAATTGGGCGGTATTGAAGCGACGGCTGGCCTTATAGAGCAACTCCGTTTCTTTGAGGACTTGATTGGTTTGCTCCAGGAGCCAAACATTCTCTAACGTGGCAGCAGTTTGGATAGCCAGCGAGTCGAATGTGGCCAATTGGTCGTCGGCAAAGCCGTTCGGCAGCGTGTGTAAGAAGGTAAGTACACCGTGCAACGTGCTGCGTAGTGAGTAAAAAGGTACACAAGTGACGGTATTGACCGCTGGCATGCCGGCAATTTCATCGAGGAGCCAGGGCTGCTGATCCGAGCGAGTTAGGGTAATACGTTCGCCGCGATCTAAGGCCAGCGCCTCGGGCCCTTCCAGCAGGGCTAATCGCACCAAATCGGCCAACGGAACATTTCGCCGGTCGGCGATAGATGTGGCCACCGATACGAACTCACCGCCATCGGTGATGAAAATTTCGGCATGAGTGGCCCCCATCCGTTCCGTGAATTCCAGGATTATATGTTGGACGGCCTCGACCGAGGTGGTACTACTTAACCGCTGCCCCAGTTGGTACAAAAGCGCCGCCCGATCACGTTCGGTCTTGGTGGTTTCCAACAGCCGATGGTTTTCAAGCGTAATGATGGCCTGATCAGCCAGGGTTTGATAAATGCGTTGCTCTTGCTCGGTGTAGTGGTGCGGCTGACGCGTATAAATGGAGAGTACCCCTTTGTATTCTGTTCCCAGAAACATGGGCGCGGAGAATAAGGTGATTGTTTGTAACTCATTCAGGGCAAACAGCCGAAACTCCTCAGCCAGACGTTCGTCTTGCTCTGGCTGTCGCAAATCTTGAGAAATGAGAGGGGTAAAGGGTGGTTGGGCGAACGATTGTATAAGCTTATATTCATTGGCGGAAAATTTAGTGTCGTCAGAAACTTGTCGGGACGGGTCTTTATCCCAAGTAGAAGCCATCGTGACCGACTCGATTTGGCCCTCTTTTGATTTATCAAGAAGCGAGATACTGACTCGATCAACATCATAATTTCTTACATTGTCCAGAACGATGTTGAAAATATCTTCAAACCTGATGCTTTCTACTAGCGAACTGCTGATTTTGAAGAGTTGTTGGGTGCTGGCCAGGGCCTCCTGGGTTTGTCGGAATAGCTGGGCGTTATCGAGCGCCAGGGTCATTTGAGTAATAAACGCTTTGAGCAATCTCAGGTGGGCATCTTCGATAGGCGTGTTGGGGTTTTTGAAACCGGCTTCGACCAGCCCAATATTCTCCTGACGCAGAATAATCGGCGTAAAGATCCGCATCCACTCAGCATGCCCTTCACTTTCATACATGGCTCGATCATACCGTTCATCCCAACCGGTGATAACTTCGGTTTTACCGGTCCGGATGATGTCGGCCATGATATCGTTGTCGTTTAGCGTACGGTTAGAGCGCTCGATATTGTTATCGGAAACGCCGACACCGCTGATCGCTTTGACGCGCTGCTGCTTGGCATCAACCATGGATAACATAATGTAATCGAAGCCTATTTCTCTGATGGAGGTCTCAAAGAAGAGGCTGAAAATCTCATCGATGTTCAAGGTGCTGGAAAGGGATTGGCCGAGGCGCTGGAGCGCAATCGTCTCCCGCAGCCGTGTCTCCGCCTCGCGGCGAGCTTGCGCTGCCCGCTCGAAGAGGTGGGCGTTGGTAATGGCATTGGCTAACTGATCGGCCATTGTCTGGAGCAGCGTAATATCTTCGGCAGAGAATGCGCCGCGCTCGGTGCTTTGTACGGTCAAGGCCCCAATCACTTCTTCCCGGCTAATAAGAGGCAGAGCCATTTCTGAACGGGTATCGGGTAACACCGGGTTTTTGAAGCGGACAGCCTCTTGGCCCACATCCAAGGCAATGCGCGCCTGGCGGTGGTGTATGCTCCAACCGATCATGGACTCTTCCCCGATTTTGAGTTTGTGATTTTGACGGAGCTGAGTTCGGCCGGCCTCACCCGTGCCGGCCTGCAGAACGGCCCATTCTCCGGCTTCGTCCACTAAAAATAGGCCCACATAATAGAACCCAAATTGGTTTTGAATAAGATGGACCGAAGTCGTGATCAGATCGCCCACATCTAAGATTGAACTGGCCGCTCTGGAAACCTCGGCCGCTGTTTGTAAACGATCAGATCGATATTGTGCTTCGGCCAGCAAGCGGCGGTTGTCTAGCCAGATCGCCAGTTGGTCGGCTACAACCTGACCCAGTTCGATATCGCTGGGCGAAAAATCCCGATTTTCCAGATCACTCCCTGCCGCGATGACTCCAATCGTTTGCCCCCGCAATACTATGGGCAGATACAGCATTGATTTGGCCTGAATCAGGCCCCGTATCGTCGGATTTTCTTGAGTTAACGGATGAGTGAACACGTTGCCAATGACCAATGGCTTAGGCTGTTCGGCCAGGTGCTGGAACAGATCAGTGTTTATAGAAATGGACCTATCCACTTGAGCCGGCTGCCCGTTTAGGTACAGCGCCCGGATTTCGTTTTGGTCTGCGGTCCGGTTGCGAAGCGCTAATTTGCCCCATTTAACATTTAATAGGCGCAAGTACTCGCCTAATACAGTTTCAAATGTCGTTCGCTCGTCAGAAGAGGTGGCCATAGCGTCGCCAATGCGGTAAAGCGACTCAGTTTTTTGCAGGGCTTGAAGCAGCCCTTCTTCGGCTTTTTGTTGGTCGATTAGGGCGGATTGGGTTTGTTCGAGCAACTGGGCATTATCAAGCGCTCCGGCAATTTGCTGAGCGATGGTTTCAGCAAGTTTGACCTCGTGCGGCTCAAACGTTCGGCCTTCTTTATCAAACGCCACTCCTAGTGTACCGATAACTTGACCGTGGGTGATCAAAGGCACGATTAACAAGCATTCAATTCGTAACTGTTCTATCAAGTCATGAACGGCGGTCGTTTTGGAGTTGGTTCGAGCATCGTTAATGACAATTGATCGGCCGGTTTCAATCACATAGCTAGAGGAGTAGTTATTTTTTAGGGGAATCAAATATCCTTCCGAGTTAAAGTCATGAGTGACCCCAAAGTCAGAAACGACGTGGAGCGATTGCTTGTCTTCAGTTAACATCGCAATACCGCTGCGACAGGCGCCAAAAAGCTCTAACATTTCCTGAGCCACTGCTCTAAAACTCTCCTTGGGTTCAACAGCAGAGGTGATGGCCGCAGCCACACGGTTTATGGCGGCTAATTCGGCGTTGCGCTGTAAAATCTCCTGCTCGACCTGTTTGCGCTTAGTGATCTCCATGACCGTGCCTTCAAAGTAAGCTAGGTTACCATGGGTATCGTAAACGGCGCGGGCGTTTTCAGAGATCCAAATTATCTCCCCATCTTGGCGATAAACTTTAGATTCAAATTCTGAGATATGGCCTTTCTTCTTAACGATTTCAATAAATTCATCACGGCGGAGAGGATCAACATAAAGATGATGTTTGATATCAGTGAGTTTTTTGATTAACTCTGACGGCGAAGCATAGCCATAGATCCGGGCCAGAGCCGGGTTGGCGCTAATATAATGGCCCTCTACAGCGGTTTGGAAAATACCTTCAACGGCGTTTTCATAAATACTGCGATATTTTTCTTCGGCTTGTTGTAGGGCCTGTTCGGCTTCCTTGCGTTCGGTGATATCTTGGGTGACGCCCACTATTTCGGCAGGGCGACCGTCCTGGAGCCGTTTTATGCGGCCAAGAGTGTGAATGTGCCGAACATCGCCATTTTCATGGATCAAACGATGCTCAATTTCATATCGGTCACTGTCCGATTCCAGGGTCTGTTGAATCGTCTTAAGCACCTGCTCTTGATCGTCGGGATGGAGAAGCGTTGTGAATAGTTCAAAGTCGATTTCAACCGTCGGATTTACCCCAAAAATTTCACGGGTCCGCTGGTTCCACACAGCGTTATTGTCGATCAAATCCCAAGTCCAGGTGCCAAGTTTAGCAATTTGATGCGCTTCTGATAAGCGCTTTTGACTCTCTTGAAGATCGGCCTTGATTTTGGAGGACACGGTAATATCTTCCAGAATACCCAGCAAAGTTTGGGGTGACCCCGCGCTATCATAGAGAGGAACTTTGATGGTATGGGCTAAAATATCGCCGCGATTGGTGGTGATCTCCTCTTTAGCGATATCGACCACTTCGCCCTCGGCCATAACTGACAGATCGGTATAGTGAAAGTGATCGGCATCGGTCACATCAAAGAAATCATAATCGTTTTTACCCAGAATTTTTTCGCGTTCAATCTCGAAGATTTCTTCAATTTTTTTGTTCCAGACCGTAAAGCGATAATCGGACTGGACATCTTTGGCAAAGATACCCACCGGAAGGGCGTCAATAATTCGGCTGAGCATCTCCTTTTGATGGAGCAGTTCCATTTCCGTGCGCCGATGATCGGTGATGTCGTTGCCTATACAGAGCACTTCTTTGAGTTGACCCTGGTTATCAAGAATAGGCTTATTGGACCAGGCGACCCAAACGCGCTCCCCGGATTTTTGAATGTTTTCATTCTTATTGCTGGCGTACTCTTCGGGGTTGGTCACAATTTGCCGCAGCAGGTCAGCATCCGTTGATGAGACGATAGTTCCAATGGCATCCTGACCGACGATTTCTGCCGCCGTATATCCGAAAAATTTTTGGGCAAACTCATTGAGATAAGTGACTCGACCGGCGGTATCCAGCCGCAGAATGATGCTATTGGCGTCTTCCAGGAGTATTCGCGCTGCTACATCGTCCGGATCATCGGCTGCGGGAGTTAATTCATCGCGGCTTGCTGTGGGCTGGTTGGCTAAGCTTTGGGAAAGAGTCTCCAGGTCTTGCCAGATGTGCGGCCACAGATCACTGTTGTTCAAATCTGGGAATGTGGTGGTTAGTTGCGCCAGATTAGCCTGGAGTCGGGCAAGCATTTGGTCAATCATGATTGTTGACTCTCCTCGTTACTAACCGGTTTGGTAGGCGGCTTGGAACTGGGGTTGTCACCACGACGGGTTCGTGCGTCGCGGTTTAGGTTGATATCGCTCGGTAAGCTCGGTTGAGGTAAGGTAGTGCCTAAGTTGATCCCGGCTTGGGTGGCTCCTACGATCTTACTGAGTTCCAAAACAGTAGTTTTTAGGATATCTTCAACGGTCACGGCATTTTGTATCTTTTCCGTTACTTCGCGGATGATTTTCTCACGCTGGGCTGCTTTTTGCGTGGCCTCATAACGTTGGGCGCTCTCTAGCGCCAGGGCTGTCTGGTCGATGAATGTCTGAAGCAGTTTGATTTGGTCCTCGGGTACCTGCATGAGACGTTTTTGTTTGAATCCCGCTTCAATCACGCCGATGGCTCGCTGCCTTAAAATAATTGGCATAAAAACGCGTGCGCCCCAATTGACTTGATGGGCTGCCTCAAAAATGACCCGATCCAGGCGATTATCCCAGCCAAAAATAGTTTCCGTTTTGCTACGGCGAATGACATCTGCCAGCATGGTGGCGCTATCCAGGCTATAAACAGTGCGATTAATATGTTCATTGGTGATATTGAGACCGGCGACGGCTTTGATCTGCCGTCGCGCCTCATCTATCAATGAGATTACGACATAATCGAAATTGAGGAGTTGAGTACAACTTTCAAAAAATGCGCCAGCCACATCATCGATTTTGAGAGTGCCGGACAGCGCTTGACTGAGCTGCTGCAACGCCTGGGTTTCGCGTAGGCGATTTTCCGCTTCCATCTTAGAATGTTCTACCCGTTCAAACAAATGCGCATTGGAAAAGGCATTGGCTAACTGATCGGCCATTGTTTGCAGCAGAGTAATATCCTCCACCGAGAAAGCCCTTTGCTCGACGCTCTGAACGGTTAGCGCGCCGATGACATCATCACGACTGATCAGGGGCAGCGCCATTTCGGATTGGGTGTTCGGTAAATCCGGGTTTTGGAAGTGGATGGCTTCTTCACCTACGTTTAGCGCAATGCGCGCTTTGCGCTGGTGAATGCTCCAGCCAATCATCGACTCGCCACCGATCTTCAGCCGGTGATTTTTCGCCAACTGAATTTCCCCGGCTTTACCCGTACCGGCATGCAAGACGGCCCATTCCTTTGCTTCATCAACCAGGAAAAGCCCAACGTAGTAAAAGTCGAACTGATCGCGAATCAAATTGACCGAGGTCGTGATCAGATCATCGATATCGAGAATCTGGCTGGCCGCCCGTGAAATTTCGGCCGCGGTTTGCAGACGATCCGAGCGGTATTGGGCCTCGGTCAGTAAGCGGCGGTTTTCCAGCCAGATGGTTAGCTGATCGGCAATGGCTTCACCGGTGTCAACATCACTGGGGTCAAAGGAGTAGGTTTCGCCAACCACATCAACCACCAGGCTGCCCATCAATTGCTGTCGAATCACCAGCGGAATAAATAGCATTGTTTTGATATTCTTATGCGCCCGTTCGTCAAGCGTGTGGCTAACCAAGGGATGACTCTGGGCATCCTCCAAAATCAGTGGTTTTTGGTTTTTCTTGAGATGTTGGAAAACTTGGTCTTCATCCACAGGGATGACCAGATTAGGCGGGATGACGCGACCGTTGACCACCCGAGCCTGAGCTTTGTTACAATTGGTGGCCTTATCAAATAGCATAATGCTGCCCTGTTTCAACCCCAGCAGATTGAGGTATTCGCTCAACACGGCTTCAAAGGTGGAGCGGATTTCCGTAGAGATGGCCAGATTATCGCTAATCCGGTACAGGGTTTGAGTGCGATCAAGGGTTCGCCGTGTTTCTTCAATCAATCGGTCACGTTCAACTTCTCGCTGCCGGATTTGGGTTATATCATTGATAATTCCGACTAAATACTCTGGCTTATCCGGATTGTCTGTTAACGTTAGAGGGATTTTTCGCGTATAAAGCACCTGCAGCTGGTCATGTGCGTCGATCCGTGTTTCTTCAATTTCTTGGATTTCACCGGTTTCGAACACAATATTGTCCATGGCCAATGATTTTTTGGCCTCCGCCTCGGACAAGAAATCGTAATCATTGAGGCCGATAACCTGCTCAACAGCGCGATTTAAAAGGTCCTGAGCGAACGCCGTATTGACGGTAACAAAGCGGTGATCTCTATCTTTGATAAAGATCGGATCAGGAATTTGGTCGATCACGGCGGTTAGGAAGGCCTGACTCTCGTTCGCCTGGCCAAATAGTTTGGCGTTTTCTATACTGTTGGCGGCTTGAAGCGCAATCGACTCCAGTAACGATATTTCGGTTTGCTTGAAACGCCGTTTAGGCGTGTGATCATACACTTCTAATAGGCCGATGACTTCATTTCGGAGCAAAATGGGTACCATAGCCAGGGCTGTTCCTTCGTGGGCCTTAAGGTACGCCACTTCCCAATTATCAGTCTCGTCAGTATCGGTATACATGGTTAGTGGCCGTTTGGTGACCAGGATCTTATTCCAACTGGCAAAGTCAGCGATCTTATAGCGGTTGCCTTCATCAACTCGAAATTTTGAGCTTTCATCGACGTGGTCGCTGATAACATAAACCGTGTCCTTTTCTTCAAGGAGGCTGACAACACACTCCGCTACATCTAAAAATTGAGCGGTTTTGGTGGTCAAGATGGCAGCGGCTTCATGGATATTCAGCGTTCCCCCCAGTTGGGCGCCAATTTCGTACAAATGCTGCTGCTCAGACAAGCGATGCTGAATCTGCTCAAACAGGCGGGAGTTGGAAATAGCTGCCGTTACCTGGTTTGCCATAATCTGGAGCGTTTCCACATCTTCATCAGAAAAGGCATTCGGTTCTTGGCTTTGAACATCCAGCGCACCGATGACGATACCCCGTAATATTAAAGGCAAAGCCATTTCAGATCGGGTATTGGGCAGCAGAGGGTTTTCGAAGTGAACCGCGTCCTCGCCCACATCCAGCGCAATTCGCGGTTCGGCGTGGTGGGTACAAAAGCCGACGATTGAGTTGCCCCCAATCGCCAGTCGGTGAGGGCTTTCGACCATGATTTGGCCGACCTCGCCGGTTGAGGCCCGAACCACCGCCCACTCTCTGGCTTCATCCATAAGAAAAATAGACACATGATAAAAGCCAAACCGATCACGAATCAGGTTTACTGTTTGGTCCAGAACCTCATCGAGTTCGGTAAGGCCGGTGACGGCCTCGCCCACGGTGGCCACCGCCTTGAGCCGGTCGGCCCGCAGTTCGGTTTGTTCTAACAAGCGACGATTCTGAATAGTGATGGCAATTTGATCGGCCATGGCTCTGGCCAGATCCACTTCACGTTGGCTAAACTCGCGATGGGTTTTGACGGCATCGGCTCCGATCCAGCCAATTGTCTCGCCCCGGATAATCATTGGGGCTTGTAGGATGGATTTGATCGAACTCTGTTGATTGAAAGTGACAAACTGAGCTATCCGGTCATCATTAGGCACATCAAAGCTGATGAAGGGCCGTCCGGCTAACAAAACGGCCTGATAAGGCGTCGTTTCATCAATATTGAACTTAAGCTTTTCGATATTTTGTAGTTGGCCGTTTTGAAGATAAGCCATCAGTTTTCCGGTTTTTCGGTCGGAGGAGACCAGGGTTACCCCGCCTTGATCCAAGCCCAAACTGTAGACAAACTCGACCAGCGATTTCTCCAAAATCTCTTGTAGATCGGCGGCGCCAGCCAGAACTCGACCGGCCCGATAGAGGGTTTGGGTTTCGGCCAGGGCATCCTGGGTGCGCTGTTTTTGACGCGTGTTTTCAATGGCAATCGTAGTTTGATTACAAAGCGTTCGGTACAGGTCCAGTTCGCGTTCGCTAAAGGCGTGATAATACTGATATTCAACTGAGAGCAAGCCTATAACAGTGCTGCGTGTTACCAGTGGCGTAATGACCGCGCTTTGCGCTTTAAAAGCGGTAAAGAGTTCTTTTTCGAGGTTGGTCAGTTGTCTGCTGCCACTGATACTTTCAATCACGACGGGTTCTTGACTCTTAACTAGATGATGTAAAATCGGATAGTTGGCAATCCTGAAACGATCAAATTGTTCGGCCAACTGGCGACTCTCATTTGCATCGCTGGAAAAGATAATTTGGCCATAGATCGGCAAATTATCTTTTCCTAGCTCGTCACAGGTGTAAATGGTGCAGCGACTGGCCCCGATGGATATGGCCGCATGAGCCAGTGCCGCGTAGATATCGGCCAAATTATCGGCCCGGGCCAGTTGGCGGCTAATATCTAGCATGAGATGGGTTTCATGCAGGCTGCTTTTAATTTCGTCAATGTGCGTTGCTTTTTCCAGGGCAGTGACAATTTGCGGAGTAATGGCTGTCAGCAGCGATGTATGATGCTCGGTAAAAAAATGAGGGGTGTGATGACCGAAAATAACGACTCCCGGCCAGTCCGGATCGACCACCAACGGGGCACAAATGAGCGATCTTAATTGGGTATCGAGAAATTCAAGGGCATCAGGGTATTCTTGAAGAACGTCGGAAATAATAAGAATTTGGTTATGGTCCAGAGCATGGGGCGCTGGGCCGTCGCTGACAGCTTGTAATAGTAACTTTTCTTGTTGTTCGGTGTCTAAATTATTTCGGTCGGAGTTTGAACTTTTGAAATAGAGCTGACCGGCATCGGTAATCAGGTAAACTTCACCCAATGTAGCTCCAATTCGCTCGGTGACGTTGACAACAATAGTGGTTATAGCATCGATATCAAGATTGGCGTTATTGAGCGCAGTGTTAATCTCAAAGAGGAGATTGGCTCTGTCTCTTTCAACAATAGTCTGTTGAAGTTGCAGATTGGTCTGGTCTAAGGCCTGGGTTAATTCGGCTACCTGGGATTGTAATTGACCAATCAAATCTTGATTGTGTTTACTCATAGTCTCTAAATCCAAGAGGTTTGGAATGTATATTGATTGTTAATGGACTTATGCCGGCTGAGTTACCTGTAGTTGTACCGTTATCAAGCCAGGAAAACTATGATCTCAGGTTTGAAATCCCAAATCCCAAACCGCCTCCCCCTTTAAAATTTTGATAATCTGATCCGGAAATTTGTCCGGATCGATGGGCTTGCCTAGAAATCCGTCAAACCCTGAGTCCTTTGCCTTCTCCATTGAGGAGGGGTTAGCATCAGCCGTAACGGCCACAACTCGCGTTTTAGCGAAACGGGTATCATTGCGGAGTTTCGCCAGGGCGTCGTAGCCGTCTTCATAAGGCAGATGCAAATCCATCAAAACCAGGTCAACTCGAGGCATGGTATCGGCAAATTCTAAAACTTGCCAGCCTGAAGCTTTCCATTCGTAACGGCGGACGCCGATAAAGGCTAGAAGCCGAGCAATTAGGACCAAGTTTTGGAGGTTATCTTCAACAACCAGAACGTAGGCATCTTTAGGATCAATCGGAGAGTTTTTAGCTGAGTTTTCGGCTATTACTGTTTGTGTCATGGGTTTTGCCTCGCAAAAAGTTTTCTACTTGGGTGGGTAACTCATCGATATCTATCGGTTTGCTAATAAAACCATCACATCCGGCCCGAACGATATGCTCGCGATCTTTTTTCATTACATTGGCCGTCATAGCGATGATCGGGATGTGGGCGGTCATTTTATCTTTTTTTAAGGTGTCGGTGATCTCGTAGCCGTCTATATCCGGTAGATTAATGTCGGTAATAATAATATCCGGCCGATTATCAAAGGCTTTGGCCAACCCCTCGCGACCGGTTTCGGCCGAGATAACTTCATAGCCCTCGATCTCCAAGACTCGGCGAACGAGAGTCATACTGTCGGAGTTGTCCTCGATGTAAAGAATCCTAATTTTGCTCATGGGGGGTGCCTCCTTAGGTGATGAAAAGTTTAGCTGTTGTTGTGGCCTATCGGATTTGTAATGTTGTTTGGCACAGCCGTGATCAAAATACGATTTACTAACTCTCGTAATTGGGCGGTTGGGAAAGGTTTGGTGAGGTAGCCATCAACTTCAAGTGAGTTGGCCTCATCTCTTACTTCTTGCGAGCCAAAAGCGGTCATAATGACAATACGAATATCCGGATGCATCGACCGGGCTACTTCGGCCAAGGTGAAGCCGCTAATACCCGGCATATTTAAATCGGTAATTAAGAGGTCATAACGATGGTAAGTTAATTTTTTGAGCGCATCTTCACCCGAAGAGGCTACTTCGACAAAAAAGTTGTCTTCGACTTCCTGTAAATCTTTCTTTAAAAAGAAGATAAGCGTTGATTCATCATCAACAACCAGAATACGTCTGACCCTACCCGACTGACTAAGCATAGGACCGCTCCTTTTCCATGCCTGAACTTGTCTGCGCTTTTCACTATAGCACAAAAGAGCGGTTTTGCCGGTTACAGGATGGTTACAATTCTGTTGATGATTAACGCTGCTGGGAGCGTAGTAGATAACGCCCGCCGGCTACCGTGATCAAATATTGCGGATTAGCCGGATCGATTTCTAATTTATGGCGGAGACGATGAACGTGCACCCGGGCGATAGCGCGGGCATCGGCCTCGGTCGCTTCGTAGCCGCGGACAATTTTGACCAACGTAATCGAGTCGATGGCCGTGTCCGGTTGAGTCATTAAGGTCGTTAGAATATCAAACTCGGTGGGAGTTAAGTTAATCACCTCACCTTGGCGTGTAACCTGGCGGGAGGCTTTGTTAACTTTTAACTCTCGTACTTCCATAATGTCGGGGCCGGCGAGTTGAGCTTCCGACACAGCCGGCTGTCGGTTTATGGCGTTGGCGACGCTGGTCAATAATTCGGCCGTATTGCAGGGTTTGATAAGATAGTCATGCGCGCCCTGGCGCAGCGCTTCAACCGCCGAGTTGACTGTCGCGTGGCCGGTTAAAATAATCACCCTCGTCTGCGGTTCATGATGACGCAGATGGCGCATGATCTCCAACCCATCCATGTCAGTCAATCTCAAATCAACCAGAGCCACATCAAACCGATCTTGGGCAATTAAGCGCTTAGCCTCGTGACCATCAGCCGCTTCGCTAACCTGATAACCGTTGGCCTGAAGATGCAGCCGTAAAAAGTGTCGGAGCGTATTTTCGTCATCGACTACAAGAATTTTATGTGTCACGATCCACCTGATGAATAGGTAAAGTTATCATAAACTGCGTCCCCTGCTCTGGCCAAGTCTCTATGGTGATCGTCCCCCCGTGGGCTTCGATAATTTGGCGGGCAATACTCAGCCCCAGGCCGGTTCCTTTGGCTTTTGTAGTGAAAAACGGTTCAAATATGCGGGTTTGTACATCTGGGGGGATGCCTGGCCCGGAGTCAACGATGGTGATGAAAACATGCCGATCGGTAGGGTCGATCTGCCCTTGGATGCGCATTGTCCCGCCGTCGGTCATCGCCTGAATGGCATTTAGGATAAGATTATTGAAAACTTGTTCTAAGCGCTGGCTGTCAACGTTAATCACGGGCAGCTGACACTCACAGTCATATTGGATCTCAATCGCTTTGGCCACGACTTGGGGTTGGTACCGCTGAATGACCTTGTCGATAATGGCCGGCAGAGACGCGGCGGAAAAATTGAGCTGCAAGGGGCGAGCTACAAACAGAATATCTTCTAAAATACGGTTGACTCGACTGATCTCACCCTGGATTAAGGCCGCGCCTTCCGCTTCAACCGACTCCGGCGGTAAATTGCGAGTGAGATAATCGACTCCGGCGGCGATACCGGCTATGGGGTTGCGGATTTCGTGGGCCACCACCGCCGACATTTCGCCCAGAGCGGCCAGCCGATCCAGGCGGCGACGTTCGGCTTCCAGGGCTTTGATCTCACTTAAATCTTCAATAACGGCTACAACGCCGGTGGCTGTCTGCTGATCGTCCGCCGGCAGCGGCGCTGTGCTGATGGCGATGGGTAGATGGCGCTCATCCTGGTGTTGGATGGTGATCTCTTGACGAGGCTGAGCCGAACCACTTTGCTGAGTAACTTTGAAGATATTGAGCAGACTATCGATCTGGCTCATTATTGCGGTCAACGGCTGGTGTAAAGCCTTGTCGGCCGAATGGCCCAACATCGTGGCCGCGGCCGGATTGAAGACCGTTATCCGGTTTTGATGGTCAACGGCAATCAAGCCGTTGGTTAAATTTTGGATAATACTTTCATTAAAAGCGCGCAGCGTTTCGGTTTGCTGAAACAGCTGAACGTTTTCAATAATCATCGTTAGCTGGCCGGCCAGGACCGGTAGTAAATCTAAACTGATCTGGCCGAAAGGCCCAGTCTGGTTGTCGCCGCTGGTTTCAGCCGTCAAAATACCGACGACGTCCCCTTTGACAATCAAAGGCAGCACCGCCCCGACAATATTCGGCTGTCCGGCGTATTTTTCGAGCAGCGTCCCCGCGGCAGTAACCCAAACCGGTTGGGCCGATTGCAACGCGTGATCAAAGGCCTGGTGGGGCAGTTGGGACACTTCAACGCCGTGGGATACCACCGCCGCTTCATTGAGATGTTTGACCGGTCGGTTTCCGTTTTGATATGGCGTCGGGGTACAGCGCAGCCATGACATCCGCCGGGCGCCAATGGCTTTAGTTGAGATGTCGAGCACACGTCGGGCTAGGGAAATCTCACCGCCGGATACTTGCAACATCTGATTGATTTCCAATAAGGGCAGCAGCGTTTGCAGTCGTAAACTATCTCGCAGCAAAGCCCGTCGCCGCAGATTTTCTTTGATGGTGCCGATTAAATCTTCCGGCTCAAACGGTTTCATCAAAAAGCCCTGCGCGCCCAGGCTAATGGCCTCGATGGCATCCTCCATGGTGCCGTAGCCGGTGATCAAAACCACCGTCAGGTGCGGGTCGATTTCTTTCGCAATTTTGAGTAATTTCAGCCCGTCGATTTTGGGCATTTTGATATCGGTCAGCAGCAGATCGAAGGTTTCCTGGCGCAGTAAATCCGGTACCTGGCTGCTTTCGGTTCGACCGGAGACATCAAACCCTTCTCTTTCCAGAATACGCGTACAAGATCGCACTACCCCTTTTTCATCATCGACGATTAAAATTCTCTCATTGGCCATGAAGCGATATCCTTTGTCAACCGGATTAGCAGTAGGGAGCTCTAAATGCGACTTCATTTAGGTGAAAACCTCATTTCAACGGGCTGGACGATAATACCTTCATTATTATTAGGCGCCACGCTGCCGGGCGCATTCGAAACGGGCAACGTGAGGATAAAGGTTGCACCTTGCTGAGGAGCGCTGGTCACTTCGATGGTGCCGCCGTGTTTTTCGATAATTTTGTAACTAATCGATAACCCTAACCCTGTGCCTTCGCCCACCTCTTTAGTGGTAAAGAAGGGATCGAAAATTTTGTCAATATATTCCGGACGAATGCCGGCGCCGGTATCGCTGATGGTGCAGACAATTGTTGGGGCAGGATTGGACTGCGACCCGTTAGATAGTTGATACTGAGTGGTCACTGTTAATACAGCCGGCCGGTTTATGTCGAGCATGGCCTGAATCGCATTATTTAATAGATTGACCAGAACTTGTTTAATTTGGTTGGCGTCTAACCACATCTGCGGCAAATCAGACAGCGATTTGCGGAGCGTGATTCTGTGGCTGAGGTTTTTAGGAAAGGCCAGAAAAATGGCATCTTCCACGAGTTGGTTGAAGTCGGTCGGCAGCAGCTTGGGGGGCTCGGCTCGGGCAAAGTCAAGCAAGTGGCGGACGATATCTCTGGCGCGGCGGGCCTCTTCGTAAATCATCTGTAGATCTTCAGTTACCTCCGGTTGGTCCGGTAGGAGGGCGGGCAGGGTATCCTGCAAGACGCCGGTTAAGCCGATGATGGCGGTTAACGGGTTGTTAATTTCATGCGCCACACCGGCCGCCAACTCGCCAACCGCGGCCAGCTTGGCGCTCTGAACCAATTGGTATTGGGTTTCGGCCAGCCGGTTGATGGTTTCGCGCTCTTTTTCATACAATTGTGCATTTTCGATAGCGGTCGCCGCCGGAGCGGCCAGCGCTTGTAGCAGCGCCAGATCTTCTTGATTAAAAGTGCCTTGGCGTTTATTCATAACCTCCAACGCGCCGATCGTGTGCCCCTTAGTTACCAGCGGCACGCACAAGATCGATTTGGTGGTGAAGCCGCTCTGTTTATCGACATCGGCAAAGAAGCGCTGGTCGGCTTGCACATCCGGCACAATGACCGGCTCGCCGTGGCTTACAACCCATCCGGCGATCCCTTGACCGTAAGCCATTCTCAGCCCGATGGCCGCCGCCGAGCCTTCACCGGAAGCCGCCGCAAACCATATTTCCTGGCCCGATTCATCACGGAGCGCGACCGAAGCTGCGGCTACCTCCATCAGGCGCGTGGTTTGATCGGTGATTAGAGTCAACGTTTCCTTTAAATTGAGGGTGGAGGTCACCGCCTGGCCGATTTCGTTGAGTGATTTCAACTCTTGCACCCGCTGGTTAATTTCATCATATAGGCGGGCGTTTTCGATGGCGATCGCCAGTTGATCGGCCAACGTCTTGAGGGCATCGACGTGATATTTGTTAAACGCCTCAAGCTGGGCGCTTTGCAGATCCAACACGCCGATAGTTTTTACGCCCAAAGTGATCGGCACACAGAGCTGGGACCGGATCTCTTTGTTGGCGTCATCGGGTACGTAGCGGGACTCTCGGGTAACATCGTTGGCCAGCACGGTCTGGTTGGTGGCGATGGTCCAGCCGATTAACCCCTGTTTGAGTTCGTGGGTCACGGTCAGTGGCGGCTGATCGGGCGCTCGATATCGGGGACGATCCAAAGCGTCCCTGGCTTTGAGTTCCACCATGTTTGTCTTTGGGTTGTAAAGGTGAACTGCCACACTGTAGCAAGCCAGGCTGCGCCGGATGGCCTGCACCACGGTTCTAAGCATCACGTCCAGATTGAGGATAGAAGTGGCCGCCTGGCTTACCTGGTTGATCAGCGCTAACTGCATCGAGCGCTGCGTTTGATTTTTGTACAGCATCGCGTTTTCAATAGCCAACCCGATTTGGTTGGTTGCGGCTTGCAGCAGGGGAATATCCTCTTCGCTGAAGCAAGCGACATCGCGGTGGCCGATCAAGTAAACGCCTTGAGCTTTTACCCGGCTGATATTGAACGGCACTAAGGCCACGCAGTGGGCGTGATCCGGCAGGTAGGGCGCTCGGAACCAGCGGGGGTCGGCTTGGGTGTCGGGTATAACCGCAGGCTGATTGTGGTGCAAGGTCCAGCCTTCCAGGCCGTCTTGGAGTAAGCGCCGGGCAAAACGTCGACCGGCCGGGCCGGTTAACTCTTCCCGGCCGGGTTGAGTGGAACGGTAGTAAATGATCTCATCATCTTCCATAACCAGCAGAGCCGAAAATTGGGCCCCCAAGTAGGGCGTCAAGGCTAGAATGCGCTCAAACAAATCATTAATGTTCAAGTGGCCGCTGAGAAATTGGGTGATGCCGAACAGCAGCGCCAAATGCTGGTTATTGTAAACAGCGATATCGAAATCCGGGGTACGCGGGGGTAAGTAGTCGGCCAGCCGCGCCACTAAAGCCTGCGGGTCTTGCGGGTGATGGAGCAGAAAAACGTGTCGAGCCTGCAACCACGGCGGCAGTTGCGCTCCTTCTTGGGCGCTCAGGACCAGGATGGTGGGGACCTTGATCAATTTGCTTGATTTAGGCTGCTGGGCCACCGACACATCGAGCAATAAGATATCGGTTTTGGAGAGATGGGCCAGAGCGTCGTCAGCGTGATAAAACAGGTGGGGTTGATAACCTTGTTGTTTAAGCGCCTGGAATAACGGCTGCAACAACTGTTGATCGCCGTCAACCAGGGTAATGCGGGGGGGCTTGATAATGCTGTCTGAGGATGTCGGGTTGGGCCTTGAGTCTGTTTGCATTATTTTGCCTTTAATTTAAAGTGCTGTACCGGTCAACTTAAGGTCATAACAAGTATATCACGGTTAAAGCACGCGGGCAACAGGATTTTCTAGCTATCGATTGATTTATAGCGATGGCTGCGATTTTTTGGCATAGCCGGATAGATAAATTAACCAGCCGCAGCCCATACCCAAACTAACGCCGGCCATAACCAGCGCAATTTGGTTGGGCGTTAAGGCTAGCATATCCCTGGCCCAACCGGCCCACAAGGTGGAGGTTGAAGCGGCCAGGGTCGTCATCGCCAGATCAAAGGCAAATACACGCCCCAAAAAGTTATCGGGCACACTCATTTGTAGAATCGACGAGGAGTAAACCCAATTGATGCCGGTGCCGATGGTTCGGACAAAGGTTCCGACCAGGATGATGCCTAACAGTGGCCCCCAGCCAATCAGTAGATAACCGGCGACCATCAACCCGTAAGCCGTTAGGATGGCCCAATACATCGGCCACAGCCGCTCTTTGGTGAAGCGTTGGGCCAAAATTGGCCCCAGACCGGTGCCCAGGCCGATCACAAAATAGATTAAGCCCAGGGTTGCGGCTTCGTTGCCCCATATCGGGAAGATACTGGCAAATGAAACCTGGACAATATCAATACTGCCATAGGTGATGGCGCTGGAGGCTTTCAGGAAAGTGACCACCAGCGTGGCCGGTCGCTGCCACAGATATCGCAGCCCATCGACGAAGGTTTGCCAGCCCTTAGACCGTAAGGCCGCCGGCGTCTGCCATTCTATAATGGCCGGGAAAGCAATCCGGGTAATAAAGTAGGCTGAGATGAGATAGGTGGCGGCATCGATCATAAACGCGGTGGTAGTGCCGAGCAGGGTGGTCACCAAGCCCCCGGCGGCGGCACCCAGGGCCAGCATACTGCTCCACGTTGCCCCGGATAGCGCGTTGGCCGTGATCAAGTCTTGGCGGGTGACCAGACCGGGCAGCACCGCCGATCGCGTCGGTTCAAAAAAAGCGCCGATGCTGAGCTGTAAGGTGGTCAAGACATAAATTAACCAAATATCCTGCTCGGTACGGACAAAAAGAAAGCCCAGCACCACCAGGCAGCGCAGCAGATCGCTGACAATCATAATCCGGCGGCGATCAAACCGATCGGCCAAGACGCCGGCCACCGGGCCAAGGATGAACGGCGGCAGCAGCCGGGCCAAGAACAAACCGCTAAAGGCCAAGCCGGACCCTGATAGCTCTTCTATTAACTTAGCCGAGGCAATCAGATTGAACCAGTCGCCCAAAAGGCTGATAACCTGGCTAAACCACAAATAGCGAAAATCGCGGTTGTTGCTGACAAGCGTGATATATCTGTCGATTAGCGGGATGTGCATAAGGTGTAAATCTTCTAGCTGAATTAGCAGCTTGAGGTGAGACAGAGATAGTATCAGCAAATTTTGAAAATTACAAACTTTAGGCTATGTGGTGTGTTAAGAATAAGATTAAAAGAAAACTACTGTATATTGAGCTATTATAATGGAGGGTATACTACATCTAGTAGGTTTCCTTAAAAATGACTCATTGAGGTTGCTTTTATATAGATTTGTGCTAAGATAGGTGTATTAGTTTATGTTAACTTATCAAGCGAACTTTCATCGTGTCGATAGATTATCACGTCCAGCAAAAAATATATCGGCTTGAGACGCTGCGGCGCTATCAGGCTTATTACGGGCCAAATACGCCTTATCAGATTGTGGCCGAGATTAACCAACTTGAGGCCGAACTACGCCGCATGCTTGAGGCTGACCTGACACGTCCGGCTCAGCCGGTGAACAGCCGGGGTCCGGCCAAACCTAAATCTACATCTAGGGGAAAAGCCAAAGCATCTTCCAAGTTGAAGACGCCTCCCCAGAGAAGCGTTAAAGCTAAAACGGTTCATAAAAAGGCTCCGGTTGCCAAAACCAAAGTTAAGAAAAGCGGTTTTTTGGGCTTGTCGCAATCGACCATTGATTTGATCGCTACGATTGCCTTCATCGGCATGGTTTTTTTGTTCGGTACGGTTATTTTTGCGGTATACACTCAGGTTGAGCGTGGTGATCAAGAAGTGGCAATGTCACAGGTTGAGTCGGCCTTGAATATTGAACCCACATTGCGACCGACTTTCACGCCAACCATCGATCCAAATAACCCCAATCCTGAGCCACCGGTGGAAGAAAATCCGCCGCCGGCCGGCATCGAGGTCGCGG
>JAGRCC010001061.1 GCA_020433785.1 Anaerolineae bacterium | reverse complement strand
AAAGGTCCACAGATAGACCCAGATGACCACAGATAGGATCAATTTTAAATAAAAATCTGTGTATATCCGTGTAAATCTGTGGACCAAGTTGTAAATCCCGACTTCTAAAACAACTTCTTAGAATGGGTGAAATCTCATCACCGCTACGCCACCGTCAGGATGTCGCGCAATTGACCGCTGCGAAGGTCCTTCCCAAAGCGAGCGCGAACTTCCACCCGATACGCGCCCGGCGGTAAGTCGGGCGGAACAAGGAAGAGCAGCTCTTTGTCGGTATTGATGCCCAACTGATTTATGCGGATGGGGGGTTGATCGACGTCTCGCCGGCCATTTTTCGTCGCCAGTAAAAAGATACCCTGCTCCGGATCATTCGGGTTGACCTTAAGTTTATCCCCTAACAGCCGCGCCATATTACCGGGCAGCAGTCGATCGTGGGCCGAAGGGTCGGCCACATTGACATACTCGTGCAGCATCGGCGTCGGTTTCGCTGGTTCCACTTTATGGGGGCGGGCCTGACGCGCAAACGCCGCCTGCATCTCAGGATTAGGTTTAATCGTCATCTCAAAGCAATTCCGGCCTTCAACATAGCGGTCGGTCATGGCGTCGAACCCGCCTTTGATGGTCATCCCATACGTACCCATCGGCGTAACCACCCGGTTTCCGTCCAGCAACAACGGCAGCAGGGTCTCGGTCAGCGCCTCAAAGACAATCCGTATTTCAGCCTGGCTCAAGTGGGGATGACGGGCCTGCATCATAGCCAACAGTTCATCCAGATTGACGGTTTGGCGGTACTTGACCCTGGCTCGATAGTCGGCGCCGCTGGCTAAACGGTATTCGTAAAGGTTGTAGTTGATTGGCATGGGTCTGCTCCTATCGAGTAGTTAATAACATTAACGATAACGCAAAAATAGCGAATTGTCACGTCCCGGCAGCTTTTATCGCACTTTTATCGCACTTTTTGTGCATTGGCCTGGTATAAAGGTACTTAAAATGATACGACAACGGCACAATGGAGGTCACAACAATGGCTGATAACGTCATCCAAGCAGATTACGAACAACTGGAACAAATCGCCGGCCAATTTGCCAACCAGGGCGAGGCCACGGAAGCGCTGCTACAACGCATCCGTCAACATTTTCAACCGCTTGAAAACGGTGGCTGGATTGGCCGCGGCGCTGAAGCCTTTTTCAAAGAGATGAACGGCGAACTGCTACCGGCCTTGACCCGCATGGGCACGGCGCTGGAACTGGCTAATCGCACCACCCAAGAAATAAGTCAAGAAGTCAATCAGGCTGAAGAAGAGGCCGCTAATCTCTTCCAAGGCGACAGCGCCGCATCCGGCGGTCAACCTGTGGCGGTGAATGGCGCCGGTCCAGGCGCTGTCTCCGGCACACCCGGTGTTAACGGCGCCGGTCCGAGCGCTGGGCCGTCCCCAAGTACGGCAAATGAGCCTGGTTTGGGTCGCAAAATCTTGAACAAATTGATTGAAGGGTTTGGCAATCTCAACGCTTTACCTGATTTTTTCCTCAAAAGTCCCGGCCAATTCAAGAGCTTGGGCGAGATCGCCAACACGATCTTCAAACCACAATTTGGTAAATTAACCACCTTAGGCAAAGTTGGCGGGGTCTTGAGTGTTTTGACCGGCGCGGCCGGAGCCTATTTTGAAATAAAAGAGCAAACCGCTAAAGGGATGGACTTTGCCGAGGCCTTGAGCCGAGAAGCAGGCGAAGCCACCGCCGAGGTTGAGGCCCGGCTGGGTCTCTATGCCATTCCCGGGGTCAACATCCTGACTGGGCTGCATGACATTGCCCACCTCACCGGCATCTCTGATACCGACTACATCGAGAAATTTGTCGGCGAACCGGTCGGCCGAGCCGCCAATTTTGTCTCAGACAAAATGGCCGACGAAATGTTTGCCACGGAAAAAGCCATCCGCTCGGTCTTGCCTTCGGTTATTGAAGACCACGTGCCGGATTTCGCCATTCAGGGTGTGTCGGCCGTCGGCGGCTTTGTATCGGCCACCAGCCCCATATCGGCTATAAAATCGCTTTTTTAATCATTCCAAAGGTGACAGTCACTTTGTTTTTATTTAGATGAAATGAGAGGAATGTTCTATTATGAATATCGAAACGTTGTCCGCTATTTCCATTCAATTTACCCCGGAGGAACTGTTCGTCATCCTGGAAGGGTTGGGCGATGCTCAGTTACTGGGTTTAACCCGCGATAAGTTCAATCAATTACCGGCTGACCATCAAGCCGTGGCGCTAAACGTCGCCAAACGGGGTCTCATCGCGCGAGGTTTGCTCCTTGTAGATGAGCGAGGGCGCGAAAAGATACAAGCGATGGCTCTGGGCGTTATCGTCCCCAGCCTCAGCCCCGATCAATCCGTCATCATTGTCAGAAATCCCAGCGATAAACCGGCCCAGGTTTATTATTTTCACCAAGCGCGCGATGTTCACGTCGTCTACTTTGGCACGCCGGCGGCGACCTACCATTTTAATCTGCTACGAGACCAAGCCACCTATGACCAGGGCATGGCTAACGTCCTGGATTTGGGCCAGGTCTATGACGACAGCCCCGCCCCGATTCGACTACCCAACCATCTATTCGATCAGGCCCAGAATGCAGCCCGTACTGGTGGTGCAGACGCGGCCAGAGCCGTGCTAAGTGCATCAACCCTCGATCAGGCAACGCTAACCCAATTGGTATCCACCCTCGGCTCACCGTTTGAATTCAAGGCCATCACCGCCATCGACCACACCACCGCACCCGAACCGACCATAACCGTACTAACCGTCTTACACGGTCACAACGGCCTCTGGACCATCGACAAAGCGCCCGATAACCAAGGCGATCTGCTTATTCAACGGCTATCGGCAGCGGCGGTTCAGGACAAAGTTCAGGGGTTGGTGAATCGGCAGTTAGTGGCGGTTTAGATGATTAATACTGATTTTTGCATTTATCGACTTGCGTTGCGAATTCGCTGACACTCTGTATCTTCAAATATAGGGAGATTTTCCACCTTGTTCTGCTCAATGGTTACAGCATTTATTGGTATCCATCCACCTATATCAAACAAGGGAAAAGCGATAAATAGCCAGCTACTATTAGAATTCCGACAAATAAACTTGAACTTTAGATTTGCATTTGCATTCACAGAAAATATCGCACCAGATGATTCGGAGGCAGTTCGATACACATTTACCCAAACCAGTTCTGGTATTGCAGAACCTATTACTGGGTCTGGAAGAGGGGTTGGTGCGAGAGCCGTCAGTGTGGCTTGTACTCTAACTGGAATACTAGCCTCTGAAGTAGCAAGAGCGTTAGCTTGGGCCGTCACCTCGGCCTCTAACTCTTTGTATAACCCAACTCGTATAGTAGCTTGCGCATTCGCTGCCGCAAGCTCAGCAGCTTGGGCCGTCGTCTCGGCCTCTAACTCTTTGTATAACCCAACTTGTGTAATAGCTTGTGCATTTGCTGTCGCAAGCTCAGGAGCCTGGGCCGTTGCCTCGGCCTCTAGATCATTGTATAATGTAACTTGCGTAGCAGCTTCTGAGGCCACTGTGGCAACAGCATTGGCTTGGGCCGTCGATGTACCCTCTAACAGCTTGTA
>JAGRCC010001060.1 GCA_020433785.1 Anaerolineae bacterium | reverse complement strand
CAGATTCACTATCCGTTTGAGAACAAAGATTGGTTTCAGGACAACTTCCCGGCGGACTTTATCGTCGAGTATATTGGCCAGACGCGGGGTTGGTTTTACACGCTGGTGGTGCTAAGTGCAGCGCTGTTCAACTGTCCGCCGTTTAAGAACGCCATCGCCCACGGCATCTTGCTGGGCGAGGACGGTCGCAAGATGAGCAAGCGGCTGCGCAACTATCCCGATGTCGATGAAACCATCGCCAAATACGGGGCCGACGCGCTGCGCCTGTATCTGATGGGGCATCCGGTCATCGACGGTAACGACAGCAGCATCGAAGGTGCGGGTATCAGCGAGATGCTGCGCCGCTTCGTCATCCCGGTCTGGAACGCCTTCAGCTTCCTGACCCGCTACGCCGAGATCGACCAGTGGCAGCCCGCCACCGATTTCGCCGACGCGCCAGACGTCACTGAGCCGACGTTTAGCGATCTCGACCGCTGGATTCGCTCGCGCACCTACGCCCTGACCTACGAGGTGGACGAGGCGCTGAGTGGCTACCGACTGCGCGAGGCGGTCGGGCGGCTGCTCGATTACATCGATGATCTGAACAACTGGTACATCCGCCGCTCGCGGGATCGCTTTTGGCAAGCGGAGAAGGATGGCGACAAGCTGGCCGCTTACCAAACTTTACATGAGGTGATGGTCTTGCTTTGTCAGGTGGCCTCGCCGCTGGCGCCCTTCTTCACCGAGCTGATGTACAAAAACTTAACCGGCAGCGAGTCGGTCCATCTGACCGACTGGCCCACGCCCGACAAATCGGTCATCGATGAAGAACTCAACGCCAAAATGGCCGAAGTGCGGCAGATCGCCTCGTTGGGGCTGGCGGCGCGGGCCAAGGTCAACATCAAGGTGCGCCAGCCGCTTAGCAAAGTGACGGTGCGCAACAACCACGCCCTCGGCCCGGTTGATATCGAGCTGATCAAGGACGAGCTAAACGTCAAAGCCGTCGAACTGCGCGACGACGTCAGCGACTACACCGAAGCCATCGCCAAGCCGAACGCTCGTGTCATCGGGCCGCAGTTCGGCAAAGAGACGCCGCAAATCATGAAGGCGGTCAAATCGAACAACTTCGAGGCGCTGTCCGATGGTCGCTACAAAGTGGCCGGCAACGACGCCTGGATTTTAGAGGCCGATGTGATCAACGTCCACTTCGAGGGCAAAGACGGCTTCGCCTGCGAAACCCTCCGTGATCTGGTCGTGGTGCTCGATGTTCACGTTACGCCGGAACTCGAGCGCGAGGGGCTGGCTCGCGACTTGGTGCGCCAGGTTCAAACCCTGCGCAAAGAGGCCGACTACAAGCTTGACGACCGCATTACCGTTGGCTTTCTAACCGGCGATGAGACGCTGCGGGCTGTCATCGCTGAGTTCGGCGCGTACATCCGCAGCGAGACGCTGGCTAAATCGCTGCTGACCGAATCGACGGATGGGTGGGATTTAACCAAGCAAGTAACCGTCGGCGACCTGACCTTGGATATTGGCGTGAAGCGCTAATCATAAGATAATACGATGAAAGCCCTCGTCCATTGGCGGGGGCTTTTTGGTTTAAGGACTTATCCATCATCATTGTCCCCTGACCCTTGAAATGATATAATGATTCCATCAAGCATCTCTATCCACGACTTTACGACTACAATTACTGAAAGGGACAAGTCTACCATGAGTGTTCGCTTAAAAATTGCACTAAGTTATCTCACCCTTATTTTCCTCTTCATCGGTTTAGGTATTTATGTTATCTATTCAGAACGGTACATTGCTTCTCAAATGGCTTTGCTGTACAAACAGTATGACCAGACCGCGCTCATCGGTAAGGAATTGGACGAGGCAGAGTCTCTCGTCAAGGCCTTGCTCATTACGCGTCTAACCCTCCACGAAATGCTTTTGGATGAGCCTGAAGCCTATCAGGCGTTTTTGGAAAGCAGTGAGCTTTTTGATCGGCATTATGAGACGTTGGTGAGCGTTTATGAACGCTATGTCGATGGGGTGTTGATCGGCGTCGATGCTCGCTCGGCCGAAATTGAGCTGAATCGGGCTAAATTGGCCGCTATTGCCGACCGCCATGATCATTTTCACGAAGAGACCCTGGTAGTGGTCGATTTAGTGAATGACGGCCAGCTCGACCAAGCGAAAATGTTGCTGAATGAAGATGTTCAAGCCGAACTGATGACGCTGAACCAGCAGGTGAACGACTTCGAAGAGACGGCCGAGCAGCAGCTGGAACAGGCTAATGAGACGTTTGACGAAGCCATTCATGCCGTACATTTCCGAGTCGCGCGGCTGCGTCTCATCAACATCTTATTAATTGGGCTGAGCATCTTAATTGCGGCGGGATTGAGCATCTGGATTGGTAAAATGGTTAGCGACCCGGTGAATGACCTGTCTCTAACCGCCGAGTCGATTGAACAAGGGACTTATGAATTAAAGCGTCTGCCCCTGTTAGCTAAACGTCGCGACGAATTTGGGATATTGGCCCGCGTGTTTCAACGTATGGCTAATGAAATCCACAGCCGCGAACAACAGTTGAAGGAACAAATTCAACAGCTGTATATCAAGATTGACCACAAGAAACAAGCGCAGCAAGTGGCTGAGATTACCGAAACCGATTTCTTCCAATCACTTGAGGCCAAAGCCTCGCATTACCGCCAGCGTTCGGCTCGATCAAATTAATAAGAACTCCCAACTTTTGGACATAATTCCCCAAAACGGGCGAAACAATGGGCAGGTTCTCATGTGAGTGACTCGCTTGAGATTTTATGTTTAATGCGAGGCGTTGTATACTTTACTCCGAAAGAGGAACCCTATGCGTATTGCCATCTACGGCTCCGGCTCGCTAGGCGGTTACTTCGGCGCGAAGTTGGCCCTGGCCGGCAATGATGTGACCTTTATCGCCCGCGGCCAGCAGTTAGCCGCCATCCAATCGAACGGCCTTACCCTCGACGGTACCGACGAACAGTTTACCCTGCACCCGCTGCAAGCCACCGCCGATCCGGCGGAAATCGGCCCGGTCGAGGCGGTGTTGGTCGGCGTTAAAACCTGGCAGGTGGCCGATGTGGCGGCTCGACTGGAGCCGCTGCTCGATCCGCACACGCGGGTGCTCACCCTGCAAAACGGCGTCGAAGCGCCGGGACAAATCGCGCAGCAGATCGGCCCGCAGCACGTGCTGGCCGGTGTCTGCCGGGGTTTCTTCTTTTTGGAAGGGCCGGGCAAAATTCGCCACGTCGGCGTGCAGCCGAGCATCACCTTCGGCCAGATCGACAACAGCCCGACGCCGGAAGCCAAGAACGTGCTGACCGCCTTGCAGGGAGCCGGTATTCAGTCGTCCATTCCAGCCGATATTCAGGTGGCGATGTGGGAGAAGTTTCTGATGGTCACCGCGCTGAGTGGTGTGGGCGCGGTTACCCGATCGTCTATCGGCCCCATTCGCGACTACCCGC
>JAGRCC010001059.1 GCA_020433785.1 Anaerolineae bacterium | reverse complement strand
CTTGGGGAATGCGGCCGGTCAGTAGCAGATGCAACCGGCAGCGCCAATAACCCCAATTGGAGAAGCTAACGATGCCCTGCCGTCCGACACGTAGCATCTCACGGACGATCCGACCGGGGTTGTCCACAAACGGCAGAGTTTGGCTGAGGATGACGTAATCGAAGCTGGCGTTGGGATAATCGGCCAGTCCTTCTTCCAGATCGCCCTGGCGAACACTCAGGCCGCGCTTGACACAGGCCAGCACGCCGGCCTCGCTGAGTTCGATGCCCCGGCCGCGCACCTGCTTTTTTTGGACCAAATATTCCAGCAAAGCGCCATCGCCGCAGCCCAGGTCAAGGACTTTGCTGCCGTTGGGGATCAGTTCGGTAATGGCTTGCAGGTCAGAACGAAGAATCATGCGGATATGGCGGAGGGGGTGGCATTGTTTTTAGTTAGGTCCGGTTCTGCTTCAGGCTCAGGCAGAGCAACAGCATCCTCGCGGGCTAATCGCCCCAGAAAACTGCCCAGCAAGTTGGTCATGGTATCGACTTCTAATAGAAAGGCGTCGTGGCCCCAACTGCTTTTGATGTCCAGGTAGGTGACATCGGCTTCAGCCGCGTGGAGCGCGCTAACTAACTCTTTGCTGTGATAGCTAGGGTAGAGCCAATCACTGGTAAAGCTGACCACCAGAAACTTAATGTGGGTCGAGTTAGCAAAGGCAGCGGCCACAGAGCCGTGGACAGCGCATAGGTCAAAGTAATCCATCGCTTTGGTGACATATAGGTAACTGTTGGCGTCGAAGCGACGGGTGAAATTGTGGCCGTTGTACTTGAGGTAGCTCTCTATCTCAAACTCCGTATCAAATTCGTAGCCGTACTGTTCGATGTCTTTTAGGCGGCGGCCAAATTTCTGATGCATCGATTCGTCGCTGAGATAAGTGATATGACCAACCATGCGGGCCACGGCCAGCCCGGCATCCGGCTTATGATCCGACTGGTAATAGTCGCCGCGATTCCAGTAGGGGTCGGCGTAGATGGCCTGTCGGCCGACCTCACTCAGGGCGATCAGCATGGGGCTGTGCCGCGAGGTGGTGGCGATGGGGATAGCGGCTTTGACCCGCTGCGGGTGGTGCGCCGCCCATTCCAGCACCTGCATCCCGCCCATCGAGCCGCCGGCCACGCACAGTAGTTGGTCGATGCCCAAGTGATCGATCAGCTTGACTTGGGCGCGGACCATATCGCCGACGGTGACCACCGGAAAGTTTAAGCCGTAGGGTTGGCCGGTGACCGGGTTGACGCTACTGGGTCCGCTGGAGCCGTAGCAGCTGCCCAACACATTGCTGCAAATCACAAAGAAGCGGTCGGTGTCGAAGGCTTTGCCGGGACCAATGCAGTTATCCCACCAACCCGGCTTGAGTTCAGGTTCAAGGATGTGATAGCCGGCCGCATGAGCGCTGCCGCTGAGGGCGTGGTTGATCAAAATCGCGTTAGAGCGATCGGCGTTGAGCCGGCCGTAGGTTTCGTAGGCTACATCGACGGGTTGCAGCGTCGCCCCGCTTTCTAATTGGAACGGCTGGTCTTTAGAAAAGGTGAAGGTTTGGGGTTTAACAATTCCTACGGAATCATCGGGAATCATGGCTTGCGGTTTCTCTATTGTGTTTCTCTATTGTAAGGAAAAGACCTGGCAGATTTTTAAGTAGTAACGTTGTTGATTAACCCTTGGTCCAATTGGACAGGATCGTTCTCTAAAATGCCATTCGGAAACCTGCCAGGTCTGAATTTTAAGTTATACGACTTACTTCGTTGCAGCGGACAAAGCCTGGTCCAGATCCCACAGAATGTCATCGATATCTTCGATGCCGACGCTGAGGCGGACGAAATCGGCTGAGACGCCGGCGCTGGTCAGTTCGGCCTCATTGAGCTGGCTGTGGGTGGTG
>JAGRCC010001058.1 GCA_020433785.1 Anaerolineae bacterium | reverse complement strand
ATACGGTATGATATCCTATGAAATTTAAGGAACGCAAATCATTATTTTCATGCCATGGGATTTCCGAGCAAACAGGTCTATGAAAAAACGAATTCTTTACGTTGATGACGATCCCCAGAATCGATTGCTAGTTAAACGTATCTTACATTTACAAGGACTTGAGCTGCTTGAAGCTGTCGATGGTAAAAGTGGTTGGGAAACAGCTTTGCGCGAGTTACCTGATTTTATCTTTATCGATTTGTTACTGCCCGATATTGATGGCTTCGAATTGACCCGCCGGATCAAAGCTTCGCCCGAATTGAG
Source organism: Anaerolineae bacterium (assembly GCA_020433785.1). The sequence goes on along the minus strand of JAGRCC010001058.1, from coordinate 3,131 downwards.
TCATATCCCGGTGGTCACGCTCACCGCCTACGGCAGCGCCGAAATCGAGCAAATTGCTAAAGAGGCCGGATTTGATGGGTTCCTGCACAAACCACCCGACCGGCAGCAAATTCAAGCGGTTTTAGCCCGATTTTTGATGGTTAGTGTTATCTAAATTTCTCTATTGGCTACTACAAACGACTTAGTAATTAACGTCGAGGTGATAAAATTGATTAATACCCAAGTTACCCAACTCAATGTGCGCGTGAGAAAAACTAAAGCATCATATGATTTAGTGCCCGCTAATGAATTTACATTGCAACAACTCACCGATATTTACAATGAAACTCGGGTCGATTATGTGGTGCCAATGCCCATGAGCCAGGCCAAAATGCGGGAATATATCGAAGTTTATGATGTCGATTTATCGCAGTCGGTGGTGGCCACCTCCAAGAAAGGTGCGTTTGGATTAGGCTTCCTGGGCCGGCGCGGCGATTATACTTGGGTCACCCGGTTGGGAATTACGCCCAAAGGTCGTAAAAAAGGTGTCGGGCGTAAAATGATGGACGATTTAATTCACCGCTCTTATAAATTGCAGGCCAAAGGCGTCATCTTGGAGGTTATCAAAAATAATAACCCGGCCCGCACCCTGTTTGAAAGCCTGGGCTTTCAAACCTTAAGAGAACTGCTGGTTATTCGCCGCCCGCCTACTCAATTAGATGCGCTTGGTGCCAATGATTCGATCAAGGTTCTGGGGTATCAGGAGGCGCTGAACTTAATTGAGACTCGAACTGATGCCCCCTCATGGGTAACGGCTAATCCGTCGCTCAAAAATGCCGGGAATTTATCGGCGCTGGTGGCCGATTTAGCTGATGGGGGGCGCGGTTGGTTGGTATATCAAAATACCGTTTTTCAGTTGAGCCGAGTGGTGATTGACACGCAAGCGGGCGATCCCTTTAAAGTCGCGACCCATCTGCTGCGAAGTTTGCATACGCTTCACCCGGCCCAGGATACGGTCGTTGAAAATTTACCGGCCGATGATATTCATTGGCCGGCCTTTAAAGCGCTCGGTTATCTGACCTCATTTGTTCGAATAGAAATGAAACTTGACCTTCAATCCAAGCCGGATAATGGCCTGACCAGCCCTCTTCCTTGGGATAATTAACAACCGTAAATCTGGCTTTTCACCCTAACAAGGTCCAATTTAATCAGCTATAGGGGCGGGTTGTTTAACCAAACAACCGGCTTTTTTTTTTATCACCGCTCCGGTAGACCCGATGACGGGCGCTTTCATGGTCATTAAGCCCTCGTTATCTGAGGTGTAATTTTAAATCTATGGAGTTAAATGAATGAAACATTCCTCATCTTCATCCCAACGCTTTCGTACCAGTTGGTCAACGGCCAATGGCGGCCGTCCGTTGACCCCGCCCGATAACCATGCCATCCTGGTAAGCCTCATGGTTCCGGTTGTGATGGTCATTATGAATAACACCATGTTCAATATCGCGCTGCCGACGATTCGCGATACGTTTCATATTCAGGCTGAAGTCGCGGCCTGGATGATAACCGTTTACACCATTCCCTTTATGGTATCGATGCCGCTTTATGGCCGGTTAGGTGATGAGTTGGGTAAGCATCGCCTATTTTTGTTTGGTATATCTACCTTCATGGTTGGTACGATTATTGTCCTCAGCGCCACAGAACTACCGTTGATCATGTTGGGCCGGATCATTCAGGGGATTGGTTCGGCGGGGGTGGTGCCGCTCTGTATGGCTATCATTTCTCAAATTTTTCCGCCGGCCGAACGCGGTAAAGCTCTGGGGACGTGGAACTCCATCGGTCCGGTAACTGGCATCGGCGCTCCTTTTCTGGCCGGCTTGTTGATCGACTACCTCAGTTGGCGAACCATTTTTGGGCCAATTTTATTGGCCGGATTGGCGGCGGCGGCTGTGATTCATGGCAAGATTCCAGCAGAGCACCATCGCACCCACACGAACTTGCTGCGGTCATTCGATTGGGTAGGGGTAGCCTTTTTGACACTGGTGGTGACCACAACTGTTTTTTATCTGTCAAGCCAGGTGATTACCGGGGTGGACTCGCTGCGGGATTGGCGGTTGCTCATTTTAGCGTTAGTTTTCTTGATGGCCTTCGTCGCGTGGGAAAAGCGCCATAAAAACCCGTACATTGCCCTCTCTATTTTTAGCGATAAAACATTTAGCCGGGCCTCGGTATGCTCCGGCATCCGCATGTTTGCGATGAGTAGTATTAGTTTTCTGGTGCCGCTCTACCTGACCGATGTTCACCACTTGAGCGCCGCTTCCACCGGTAGCATCTTGATGCTGCATGCCGGCGCCCTGCTAGTCACCATGCGCATCGGCGGGCAGTTGGCCGATCGCTGGAACAGCCGCCGGCCGGTGTTAATTGGGCTGGTGGTCCAAGTTTCGTCGATGATTGTGATGGCGCTGCTGCCGGCGTCAATTTCGCTTAAAATATTGTTGACGATTATCATCTTGCATGGTTTGGGGGCCGGCTTGTCACTGGCTGCGCTCCACCGGGCTTCAATGAGCAAAATCCCCAATGAACAGACAGGAACAGCGGCCGGTGTCTACAGTATGGTGCGCTTTGGCGGCAATGTTCTGGGCCCGACGGTGGGCGGGGTTGTCCTCCAGCATGGATTAGACCAGGCCATGCTGCCGATTATGGCCTACCAAACCGTATTTTGGTTTATCACTGGGGTGACGGTGCTGGGTATATTTGTTGGCTGGGGTTTGTATGAATAAACAGGCCTAGTGGCGGGTAAAAAATAGCTCTAAATCATCGAGCAAATTATCGGCTTTATCCAAAAGAGCGGTTGTCGCTTCGGGTGACCTGTTAACCGGCGCAAATCGACCGGCTTCCGCTTGGGCCAGTAAAATTCGGACTCGATCAATGAAGTCCGGAGTTACCCCAGCCTCGGTTAACAGAGTGGCTAACTGGCTAGAGGTCATGCCGGCGATGGGGTGGTCGAGTTGGTCGGTCAGGTAACCGGCCAGTGCTCGGTAAATGCTGGCCTCGGGCGCTGCCGGATTTTTGCGGGCTGTAGCGAGTATTTGTCGAGCCTGCTGACCGGCGCGACGGCGGCGGGCCGATGGCCGGTTATCGAGCCGGCGGAG
>JAGRCC010000114.1:4550-4922 GCA_020433785.1 Anaerolineae bacterium | reverse complement strand
TGGTCGGCACGGTCTTGAAGCTGGGCTGAGACGGGTTGCCGGTCAGGGTGCGCAGGGTCGGCTGGCAGAAATCGCTGAAAAAGTAGGTACCGTACAGATCGGCATACTTAGCGCCGCGATATATCGCCCCACCCGTCACCGAACAGCCTTGACCGTGGCTGTAGGCGTACACCGGCGGCACGTAGCTCGATTTCGGACCGCAGCCTTGGGTGTTATAGTTTTGATCGGCTTCGTAACAGCGCCAGCCGAAGTTCAACGTGTTGGCCTGCGTTCCGGCCGGCACCACATCGATCTCTTCCCATTGGTTCTGGCCGACATCGCCGATCCAGACATCGCCGGTTAGGGGATCGAAGCTGAACCGCCACGGATTGC
>JAGRCC010000114.1:0-4541 GCA_020433785.1 Anaerolineae bacterium | reverse complement strand
TCGCCCAAATCTCGTCGCAGCCCTGGCCGCCTTTACCATCGGCAAAGCGGTTATTGTGCGGCACCTGGTAGTTTGAGGTCGTGCCGCAGTCGGGCGGCCGACCGGTGGTCTTATCGACATCGATCCGTAAGATCTTGCCGAGTAGGCTGCTGCCGGTTTGGGCATTGTTTTGCGGGTCGCCCTGATCGCCGCCATCGCCGCTGGCGATGTATAGGTAGCCGTCCGGGCCAAACGCCAGGTGACCGCCGTTGTGGTTCGAATAGGGTTGGTTATACTCCAGCAGGATCGTCTCGCTGTTGGGGTCGGCCGTATTGGCTGTGCCGCCCACATGAAAACGGGAAACGACTGTCCGGCGCGGATTATCGGGGGTGTAGTAAACGTAGAAATAGCCGTTGCTCTGATAATTGGGGTGAAAAGCCAACCCCAGCAGGCCCAATTCGTTGCCGAAGAGGTCGCCATTGCTCTTGGTTACCTTGCTGCTGAGATCGAGAAAGGGTTGCGTTAGCAGTTGGCCATTAGCCGCCACAATACGAATTTTACCGGTTTGCTCCACAATGAACAGCCGTTTGTCGCCGGCATTGGTCACGTGCAGCGGTCGGCTCAGATTGGTGGCGATCGGCGTCAGATGCACCGTATTCGCCGCCGGCACCGAGGTCGGGGTGGGGCTGGGCTGAACGCCGCCCGTCACCTGAATGGTTTTTTGAGTGGTGTTGATGCCGTCGCCGGTCAAGTTACCGTTGTTGTTGGTCGAGTTACCGGCCACATACATGGTCACCGTCTGGTTAGCCTCCGGCGCCTGCCATTGAAACGTAAATACGGCCTGGCCCGAGCTAAACGGTTTTGGTTGGCTGTGGGTCAACTCGCCGTTGAGCAGCTGCGTTTCACCGATGGCGGGCAGCAGGACGCCGGTATTGGGGCTGAGCGACACATCGAGACCGGCGGTTTGGCCCGGCCCGCCGCTGATCACCACCTCGTACGTGTTGAGCGACCCGGCCGGAACACTGGTCGGCCCGTTAACCACCACCGAGGGAACGGCCGCGCCGGGTTCGTGGCAGGTGGTACAGGTGTTGCCGCCGTTGGTGGCCGGGTTACCGGAAAAGCCGCTGCGTCCGTAAAAACTGGCATGCGCCGCCGGCAGCAGCCCCATTTCCAGCCGGACCAACCAGCCCATCAGGCTCAAAAAACAGACGGCCACCACCACGAGTTTAATCCGAGCACTTTTCCTCTGCACAGTCATTCTCCATTTCCACTAAAAACCGTTCGGCCATTAATCATACCCTAATCGCCGGCGCTTTTAAAGCGGAAAAGATACCCGATCTCAAAAGAGCCACGTAGCAACTACGTAACTCAAGTGGCTGCTTCTCTCCTTTAGTATCTAACCCAGCCACCTCTGACCAAAAAAGCCAGAAGTGGAGCCGGAAATCTCAACGCAAGAGGCGCAAATGACGCTAAAATCGCCAACGCTTTTTATATGTCCTTTTGCGTCTCTTGCGCCGGTAGCGTCTTTAGCGTTAAATTCTTTTTGGTTCCGGCTTGTTCGGGTTATGACTTATGCAGTTGTATCGAACAAGGTGACAGTCACTTAGACGTGATAAATCGACTGTTTGGGCTAAACGGCCGTTTATTTTTGGCAAAAAGTGACTGTCACCTTTTGAACTGCGTAACTCATATCCTTATCTCCTTATCTCTAACTCTCCAAAATTGCATACTTTTTAGTGGGGTGTGGTATACTCGGCGGTATGGAGACGCCTTTGCTGCAAACCAAATTCTATATCCCAATGACCCGCCCTCCCGAGCCGACGGTGGGACTGAGAACGGGCTTTATCCCTCGTCCGCACCTGATTGACCGCCTTAACCAGGGCTTGGCCGGCAAATTGACCCTCATCTCCGCCCCGGCCGGCTTTGGGAAAACGACGCTGGTCAGCCATTGGTTGGAGCAGGTTGATCGGCCGGTGGCCTGGCTGGCCCTCGATCAGGATGACAACGATTTGGCCCGCTTTTTACGCTATCTGATTGCCGCCCTGCAAACCGTCCACCCAATCGTAGGCACAGAGGTGTTGGCCCTCCTCCAATCATCACCCCTGCCCCCCGGCCGGACCCTGCTCACCCTGCTCATCAACGACCTGATGGCAGTCTCAGCCAAATCGCTGCTGGTACTGGATGATTACCACCTCATCGACACGGCCGCCATTGACCAAGCCCTAACCTATTTCATCGAACATCTCCCGCCGACCCTGCATCTGGTGCTAACCAGCCGGGCCGACCCCAACCTGCCCCTGGCCCGGCTGCGAGCCAACCGGCAGATGAGCGAATTACGCAGCGCCGATTTACGCTTTACCCCACCCGAAACCGCTCAATTTCTGGTGCAAATGACCGGCCTGAGCTTGGCTCCGGCTGAGGTGGAAGCGCTCGATCGGCGCACCGAAGGCTGGATTGCCGGCTTGCAAATGGCCGCCCTGTCTCTGGGACAGCGCCAGACCGAGGCAGTCACTCAGTTCATTGAAGCGTTTAGCGGCAGCCATCACTACATTATGGATTATCTGGTTGACGAGGTGTTGCACCAGCAGCCGGTTGAGATTCAAACCTTTCTGCTGTACACCGCCATTCTGGATCGGCTGTGCGGTCCGCTGTGTGAGGCGATTTTACGAGGGACCGAGTCGCTTGATAATGGGCGGGATATCTCCCCGGCCCCCGCCCGTCCCGATGCCGCCAGAGCGCCGGCGATCCTGGCCTATCTGGAACAGGCGAACCTGTTCATCGTGCCCCTCGATCAGCAACGGCACTGGTATCGTTATCATCCGCTCTTTGCCGACCTGCTGCGCCATCGGCTTCACCAAACCTATCCGGCTCAGCTAGCTACGCTGCACCTGAGCGCCAGTCAGTGGTACGAGCAAGCCGGCCTCATGGATGCGGCCGTGCAGCATGCCTTGGCGGCTCAGCTCTTTAGCCGGGCCGCCGCGTTGGTTGAGCAGGTGGCCTCGGCCATGATACAACGCAGCGAACTGACCCGGCTGCTCACCTGGTTAGATCTGCTGCCGGTTGAGGTGATCGAGGCCCAGCCGCTGTTAGGGTTATATTATTGTTGGGGACTATTTCTGAGCGGGCAGATTGAGCCGGCCGTGACCCGTTTGGAAGCCATCGAGGCCCGACTTGAAGCCGATGACACCCACCAGACCGCCGACGTGCAAGCCCATGCCGCCGCCATGCGCGCCTATCTGATGCGGGAAACCGGCGACCTGGCCTCGACCATCACCCTTTCGCGACAAGCGTTAGCCCATCTGCCCCGGCAAGACTCGCTGCTGGGGGCGATGGTCGCCCTTAATCTGGTCATCGCCCATTATTTACAGGGTGACTTCGAGCCGGCCTCCCAACTACTCACTCAAATTATTGCCACCGGCCAGAGCGCCCATCTCATGGCCAACACCCTGTCGGCCATCTATCTGAACGCGCAATTACTCCGCGCCCAAGGGCACCTGCAACAGGCGCTCCAGCTTTGTCACGACGGGCTGGCCTTGGTCGCCCGGCACGGCTGGCACAACTCCCCGGCCGTCGGCTTTTTGTACGTGGTTTTGGGCGATTTGTTACGTGAGACCAATGACCTGACTCCGGCCGCGGACTATTTGGCCAAAGGCATCGACCTGGGCCAGGCCGGGGGACATCCCCATATTCTGATTGCCGGTCACGTCTGGCTGGCCCGGCTGCGCCAGACTCAAGGGGATGTCGCCGGCAGCCAGGCGGCTGTTCGCGTGGCGCAGCAACTTGAGCAGCAGTATAAAGTGAGCCGCTTCTGGCCGCTGCCTTCCGCCGCCAACGACCAGGTCCGGCTCTGGATTGCGCACGGGAACCTGGCGGCGGCCAATCGCTGGGCGCAAGCCAGTGGCTTAAACCGGGTTGATACGCCCATCACCTATCTTGACGAAGCCGCGTACCTGACCCTGGCCCGATTGCGGCTGGCTGAAGGCGATGTTGAAGCCGCCGAGCCGCTCCTCCGGCGGTTGTACCAGGCCGCCGCCGCCGCCAAACGCAACGGCAGTCTGATCGAGATTCTTGTTTTGCAAGCGCTTACCTTGGCGGGCCAGAAGCGGGGTGAGAAAGCTGTGTCAACGCTGGCGCAGGCGCTCGGCCTGGCCGAACCGGAAGCGTTCACCCGTATCTTTCTCGATGAGGGCGCACCCATAGCCGAGTTACTGCGTCGAGCCGTGGCGCAGGGCCAGCACGCGCCTTATGCTCTACACCTGCTAAACGCTTTGGGCGAGACCACCACGGCCCCCCAACCCCTGATTGAACCCTTAAGCGAGCGCGAGTTGGAAGTGCTGCGGCGGGTGGCGGCCGGTTATTCAAATAAAGAGATTGCTGAAGAATTGGTGGTAACAGTCAGTACCGTTAAACGCCATATCAGCAACATTTACGGCAAGCTCGAGGCCGCCAGCCGAACCCAAGCTGTGGCCAAGGCCAGAGAACTTAAGCTTTTGTAAACAAAGAGTCGCCTGGTACACCGAGGCATAAATAGCTCCTCTGAAAATGCCGTAGGACAAACTTAA
>JAGRCC010000113.1 GCA_020433785.1 Anaerolineae bacterium | reverse complement strand
CATTCAACAGGCCGACGAATAGGCTCACAAACATACACTCTTCATTATGTTGGGCCAGCATGCGGTTGACCATCGGCAGCACCGCCCCAAAGGTGGCTTCGTCCGAAATGCCCATCCGCAGCAAGGTGATGGCTCGAACCATGAACAGAGCTGCCGGCATGCCTTTACCCGAAACATCGCCGATGGCAATATAGATGGTTTGATTATCGAGCGCGAAGGCATCGAAGAAATCGCCGCCCACAGCCTTGGCCGGTTCGATAATAGCGGCGACATCAACTTGAGGGTGGTTGGGGAACAGCGGCGTCTTTCGCGGTAAAATGTTCGCTTGAATTTTACCGGCGGCGGTTAGCTCCTTTTGAAAATGCTCGTACCGTAACTGCTGCTCTAACGTTTGCAGCGTCACCCGGTTGTGGTTACGCATACGTTTCGATAACATTTGCAGCAGATTACGTACCGCCTCCGGATAACTCAGCAGCTTTTCCCAGAACACACCTTCACTCAGCACCAGCAAGCAGCACTCTTCCTGGGCCATAACGTAGGCTGAGGTCAGTCGCTCTTCAATAATCGACATCTCGCCGATACACTCACCCGGTTCAATCAAAAAGCTGATATCAGAGCCGGTCGCATCCAGGCATACCTTCAATTGTCCGGATATTACCAGATAAAGGGAGTGATTCTCTTCGCCCCGCGCCAGCAGCATTTCATCCGGTTGCAACATCCGAATCGAACCCTCCGTCAGAATCGTTTCGATCAACGAGGGCGGTAAATTTTTGAAAAGGTTGTGGTTGGCCAGCGAGATATAATTGATTGGGGTGGTAACAGCCGCATTACTGTGAATTAAGCCTATCGTATCCATTTTACATCCTATCCTTATCCGGTTCTCCCCTTGACACGGCGAGAACCATCACCAACACGTTTTGATGATCGATCCGCTGATAAAAACATGCCTCCGTATACGTGCGAACGAGATGAATGCCTAACCCGCCCTCGCTTGCCTCGTCCAGGGTGCGGGGAAAAACGACTTCAGCCTGCTCCAGCGGATTGAACGGTTTGGCCTTATCCCTCACTTCTACCCTAAGCCGGTTGCCTTGATCCTGCACTCGTATCTCGATATCGCCGTGGTCGGCGTCGGCATAGCCGTGTTGGATTACATTCGTCACGGCTTCGCTCAGGATCAGTTCAAGCTTAAAAGCATCTTCGCCGGATAGACCGAGCTGGCCGGCCAACCCTTCGAGCCACTTGGCGAGTTTAACCAACTCGGCCAGTTGATTGACCAGAGTCAAGGTATAACTGGCCGATTCAGCTTGGGGTGAACGTGGGGCAGACCAGTTCATGGCTTCAACTCTGGGATTAATCGGCGATCGCGTTTTGCAGATCGGCTTTGGCGGCCTCTAGGTCATCGTAAATCGGGATGAGTTGGTCGATCCCGGCTGACGATAACACCTCTTTCACCATCGGCGCCGGCTTGAGTAACACCATTTTGCCGCCTCGCCCCGCCAGCGACTTGGCGTTGCTGACCAGAATGCGCATCCCGTACGAGGCGACAAAGGGTACCTGGGACAAATCGACAATGACCCCCGCCTTTTTAGACGCGGTCTGAATGGTGAACGAGTCTTCTATTTGACTGGTTCCTTGGATATCCATCTTTCCGATAAGCTTGACGAGTTTGAGGCCATCATCTAAGGCGCTGACTTCCAGTTGCATCCTGCTCTCCTAATTGGTCGATGCGGGTTATGCCGGCATCAGATATAAAGGTGGGTAAATCGTATATGTTTGTGGAGGCGTGAGAGGTATACGATACTCCATTTTTTGTTTTACTACAAATTGTTACCGCTTAGGTTGGGTGTTCTTTATCAGGCTTACGCCTTAACTCCGACGAAGAGATCGCGCCCGTACGTATCGACCACGATCCGGGGCGTGAACCCGGCCTCCTGCAGCAGCCGCAGCCAGATCGCCCGGGGAAACAGCCCGCAAATATGCCGTTCCGACTCGACGGTCACCTGATCGGTTCCCACACGCAGCAGATACACGTACTCGGTGGTGATCTGCGTGTCGCTTTCATCGGGATCATAACTCCACTCCAGATAGCGCAGCGCCCGATCCGGGCCATCGTGCCCGCCATGGTCGGTCGATGGCTCGAACGTTTCCCGCACCTCATCCGGTACCAGCAACACAATCCCGCCGGCTCGACAGTGAACGGCCGCCGTGGCGATGGCCCGGCGCAGGTCGTCCTCGGTGGTCATATACATAATCGCGTCGTGGATAAAGACGGCGTCGAACTGTCGCCCCAGCCTAACCGTGCGCATATCGCCTTGATGATGCTCGCAAGCCGGGTTCAGGGCGCGACTGACCGCCAGCATCTCGGCCGACAGATCGACCAGAGTCAATTGGTAATGTGCCGCCAGATGCCAGGCGTTATTGCCGCCGCCGCTGCCCAACTCCAGCACCGTCTGCGGCGGTGCGCCGGCGGCCTCGTCCAAGACCTGCCGAAAAAAGGCCGCCTCCTCGGCGTACTCATCTACCGCCGACAGCAGCGGCCACCAGGCGGCCAGGTCGCTGTAGAGTTTGCAGGGAGAGCGCTGCCGGTTGGATTCAGCGTTGGGTGGATGGTTCAAGGTGGTTGATTTCCTTTTCTGGCTATAGGGAGATCTTAGCACAACCCCCCATTTTTTGCGAACCGCCTATAACCCACCCCCCATCCGCCCACGAACTAACCATCAACCCCCCCAACCAACTAACCACCTAACCAACTAACTAACCACCCCCCAGCCAACCAACCACCCCCCAACCAACCAACCAACCACCCAACCACCTATCCAACTTCGGCCAGCATATCATAGATCGGCAGCAGGGCCTTGTAGGCCGCTTCGAAGATGGGGTAGTTTTGCCGGTAGGCGGCCTGGGCGGCCGGGTCAGGCTCAACGGTTTGGGCGATGGGGTTCATCGTGCGGCTCATAGCAAAATCCGGGTATAACCCCACGCCGATGCCGCCGGCCAGCGCCGCCCCCATCGAGGTGGCCTCGCCCAGAATGGCCAGCCGCTGCACCGGCCTATCGTACATATCGGCCATCATCTGGTTCCAAAAGAGGCCGCGCGCGCCGCCGCCGATGACGCGCATCGCCTCAATAGACGCTCCCTGCCGCAGAAAGCCCTGCAAGATGAGCCGCAAATTCATGGTGATGCCCTCCAGCGCGGCCCGGATCATCTCGGCCCGGGTGTGGCGGATGGTCAGGCCGATGAAACCCGCCCGCGCTTTGGGATTCCAATGCGGGCTGCGCTCGCCCATCAGGTAGGGCAAGAAGAGCAGGCCATTGGCCCCCGGCGCGGCAGATTGGGCCACCCGATTCATTAAGTCGTAGGGACTGAGGCCCAATTGGGCGGCGGCTTCGGTTTCGGCCTGGCCCAGATGATCCCTGGCCCACTGGTAGCTGGCCCCGGCGGCCTGCATCGTGCCGCACGGCATAAACAGGCCGGGGACCATATGGGCAAAGGTATTGGTCACTTGGTCGGGGTCGAGAACGGGTTTTTCGGTGATGACGGATATCCAGGAGGAGGAGCCAATATAGTTATAGGCCACACCCGCCGCCACCGCCCCCGCGCCGGCGGCGGCGCATACGCCATCGCCGCCACCAATGACCACGGGCGTACCGGCGGCCACACCGACTTCTGCGGCTGCGGCCGGCAGCACCTCGCCCACCACATCAACGGAGGCGCGAATTTCGGGAAGTTGGTCGGGGTTGAGGCCGGTGGCATCGACAATGCGGGCCGACCAGGCTTGCTCCGCCAGATTGTACAGGTTCATCCCGGAGGCATCGGACTGATCGGTCACAAAGTGGCCGGTCAGTCGGGCCACCATCGCATCTTTGGCGTGGACAAATTTGTGGGCGGCGCGGTAAATATCGGGCTGGTTGTCGCGCAGCCACAGAATTTTGTTGAGCGAGTAGGAAGCCGTTAGCGGGTGGCCGGTCAGGCGGTAAACCTCATCGGGCGAAACGCGCTCGCCCACCCACCGGGCCTGCGCCACGGCTCGCTGGTCGGCCCAGATGATCGCGCTGCGCAGCGGGCGGGCCTTTTTATCGAGCGGCACACAGCCCATCATCTGGCCGCTAAAGCTGATGCAGGCGATGGCATCGGGCCGGGTTTTTGTATCCGCCAGCAGTTGGTGGGTCGAGGCACACACGGCCTGCCACCACGCTTCGGGATCTTGTTCGGCCCAGCCGGTCTGGACAAAATCGACGTCGTAGCCGTGAAAGGCGCTGCCGACCAGTTGGCCCTCCTTATTGTAGAGCGTGGCTTTGTTGCCGGTGGTGCCCAGATCATGGGCGATGATATATGATTTCATGGGTAAACCTCAAGAATTGTTTTAGCGCGCCTCCGGCCCGCCGGTCACCCGGTGCGCGTGACCCCCGGCGGCTTGATGCGCGACCAGATGTGCAGACCAAAAGCCAAGGCGGCCCCGGCCTCGGCCAGCCGGCCCGCCAGCACCAGCCCGGCCGGCGCGCCGAGCATCGGGGCCAGCCCGGCCAGCCACACCCCGCCATTGAGCAGGCCAAAGGCGATCCAGGCCGGCAGTTCATTGCCCCGCGAGCGCCAAAAGCGCGGAAAGATCCAGAAAGCCACGCCCATCACCAACTGCACCGTCCAGCCAAACAGCAAAAACTCGATGTGCAGCGGCAGCAGTCGCCACAGCCAGGGATAAAACGCTAGCCCCTTATGCCCCAGCAGCAGCGATCCCACCGTCACGCCCGCCGCCAGATACAGCAGCGCGGCCCGAATAAACCAGCGGCTCAGCAGCGGCATCGTCAGCGCCCCTTAACCCGGCCCCAGGTATTGACCACAAAGAAAATGGCGGCCAGCCATTGCAGCAGCGCGGCCAGCACCGTCAGCCAGGCCCACAGCGCCTCGGGCCGCAGCAGGTGCAGCGGTTCGCCCACCACCCGCAGCAGCAGCCCGCTGTTAAACAGCCAGAACGTGGCTAGCCACAACGTCTCGTTGCCGTGCGGCTGCTGCTGGGAATATTTGGGGAACATCCAGTACACCACGCCAAAGATCATCTGCGTGACCCAGCCCCACATAAACAGATGCAGAAAAACCGGGGCCAAAGCGGCCGCCGCCGGCCCGTTAGCCATCAGGGGCAAGATAGCCATCGCGGCTCTGGTTACCAGAGCCGCGACCAGCGCGATAAATGAACTTTTGATGAACCAGCGCGTCAATGGGGGCATTATTATGGCGGATCATAACTCAAACGTACGCTTGCGGCAAACGAGTGGTTACTTGTGCAGCGTGCGAATGAAAGCGATGATATGCTGCAAGTCCTCCTCACTCAAGGCCGGGTTGCCGCCCTTGGCCGGCATGGCTACGCCGGTGGTGTTGAGCGGGTCACTGGGATCGCGGCCGACTTTGATGAACGTAATCAGTTCGGCGTCGCTCTTCTCGGCGATGAAGGTGCTGGTGGTCATGTCCCGGCCCAAGCCCGTAACGCCTTCGCCGTTGGGGCCGTGACAGGCCACGCACGTTTTGCCGTACAGGTCTTGTCCCACAACCGGATCGCCGGCGGCAGCCGGAGCCGGTTCTTCCTGCGCCGCTTGCACCGCGGCGTCGGCTTGGGCGGGGGTTGCCGGGGCGGCGGCGCTGTCGCCGCCGCAGGCGGTCAAGAGGGCCGCCAATAGGGTAATGACGAGGGTGTAAATGAATGGTTTCATGGGTCAAAGTTCTCCTTGTTTGTTGAATTCAGGACTTACGCAGTTGGATGTATCGAACAAGGTGACAGTCACTTTTTGCCGAAAATGACGTCCGTTTAGTCCAAACAGGTCGATTTATCACCGCTAAGTGACTGTCACCTGTTGAACGGCGTAACTCCTAGAATTATGATTTAACGATAGCGCTCCAGCAGTTCCTCGAACGTGACGATATCGCCGCCGGCCTCAGCCACGAACCGGCCGGCCTCCGCTTCCGCGGCGAACGCGGCCAGACCGGACAGCATCGGCGTGGGCAAGTCCGGGTTGAGCACGTAGACAGCGGTCTCGGCCCGGACCCAGGTATGTTCATGGTGATCGTGAACGAAGAAGGCCGTCACGGCTGCGGCTTGCTCCTGGTGATGTCTGAACATATCGCCGATGTCGTCGAAAATGAACTCGTCGCCGTCGGCGGTGAGATAACCGGCGGCGTAACGCTCGTCGCTGATGATCATCCGGCAAAACTGACAGGCGTCTTCGCCCAGGTGAATTTCGGGCGGAACCGGCTCGCCGGCGGCCTGGCCGGCGCAGGCGGACAGGCCGACCAGCAGGACCAACGCGATAAACAGCGGTTCGAACCAGAAACGCATCTGGGATGGCTTGGGTGTGATCATAGGTCACCTCGACGTTGGAAGACAAAATAGGCGGCGGCCAGCGGCGCAGCGACCCAAGCCAGCAGCGCAGCCAGGAAAAGCCACATCAGGCCGTCGCGATAGGTTTGCATGGCGTAGATGCCGGCCGGCCCCAGGACATCGAGCGTGGCGTTGATGCTCA
>JAGRCC010001057.1 GCA_020433785.1 Anaerolineae bacterium | reverse complement strand
TCATCGCGTCAAAAATAATCTGCAGATCATTTCAAGTTTGTTCGATTTGCAAATTGATTACCTGGCCAATGATAAGGTGATCAAATTTCTGGAAGAATGTCAATCTCGGATTCAAGCCATGGCTCTAGTTCACCAAACTTTGTACTGCTCTGAATACATAAGCCAGATTAACAGTTCCGATTATCTCTACAATTTGGTCAATCAACTGCATGCCGCATATGTCGGCCGTCTCAATAATATTTCGCTCAATCTTGATATCCAAGATATAAGTTTTCAGATAGATACAGCCCTCTACTGCGGGCTAATAATTAGTGAACTTGTCTCTAATGCCTTAAAACATGCCTTCCCAGGCGATCAACCTGGCCGGATACAGATTCAGTTGCAAGCCGAACAAAATCAGGTAATGTTAACTGTTGCCGATAACGGCATCGGGTTTCCGGCTGAGGTCGATCTGGTTCAGCCGGAGTCCCTGGGGTTATTATTAGTAGACACATTTGTTAAACAGCTTGAAGGAACCCTTACTCGGCTGCCGGGTGAGGGCGCCGTCTTTCAAATTCTATTCCCTAATCCTGTCAAACTGGAGTAAATGTTGTGAACAAACCTCGCGTTTTTATTACGGAAGACGAACGGTTGGTGGCCATCAGTCTTCAATGGAAATTAAACAGCCTGGGGTATGATGTGGTAGGTATTGCTTCTTCAGGTCAAGAGACGATTGAAAAGATTATCGAAACCACGCCGGATCTGATCTTGATGGATATTAAACTGAAGGGCCATCTTGACGGCATTGAAACGGCAGACCGGCTGCGATCGCAGTTTGATATCCCCATCATCTACTTAACCGCCTATGATGATGACGCGACCCTAAAGCGGGCCAAAATTACCGAACCCTTCGGTTACTTGCTTAAGCCTTATCAAGCCCGAGATTTGCGTACTACTATTGAAATGGCCCTTTATAAGCACTCTATCGAACGGGAATTAAAAGCTAACAAACAGTGGTCTCAGGCCACGCTGAGCAGCATCGGCGAAGGGGTTATTACCACCGACCTATATGGCCAAGTCACCTTTATGAATTCAGTGGCCGAGCAGCTAACCCAATGGACCCATGCGGAAGCAGTTGGGCACGATGTATCAAAGATCTTAAATCTAATTAATGCCAAATCCGGCCAAGTTATAACCAATCCGATTATGACGGCGATGGCCACCAAACGGGTCATCAGCCTGGCTGGCTACACCACGCTCATTACCAAAGACGGCCGCAGCATCCCCATCGACGATAGCGGCGCGCCGATTATAGATAATCAAGGCCAGGTTAAGGGCGGCGTCCTCGTATTTCGAGATGTGAGCGAGCGCTGGCAGTTAGAAGATCAACTGCACCAATCAAAAAAATTAGAAGCGCTCGGCCAATTAGCCGCCGGCGTCGCCCATCATTTTAATAACTTACTGACGTCAATTATTGGCTATGTAACCTTTGCCAAGGATATGCTGCCGGAAGACCATCAGGCGGCTAATGATTTGGGACGCGTTTTAGAAGCCAGCGGCAAGGCCGCCACGCTAACCCATCAACTCTTGGCCTTCGCCCGTCAAGAGCAGATCCAACCATACTTAACCGACTTTAACGCCTTGGTTAGAAGAATTTGGGATAGTCTATTTGACTCGATTCAGGCGTCGATTAAATGTCAGATAGCCCTTGCCCCCGATGTAGGATCGGCCAAGCTCGACGCTAACCAATTTGAGCAGTTGCTAATTCATTTAGTCAGTAATGCCTGCGATGCCATGCTATCCGGGGGCCACTTAACGCTCGAAACGCAAAGGGTGTCGATTCAGGACGATGATTGCAATCAGGTCATCGACATCGCCCCCGGCGAGTACGCCTTATTGACCGTGACCGATACCGGGTTGGGCATGACCGATGAAGTAAAAGCTCATCTATTTGAGCCCTTTTTTACCACCAAACCCGTCGGCCAGGGAACAGGTTTAGGGTTAGCGACCTGTTTGGGCATTGTCAAGCAGCACCACGGTTACATTTTCGTTCAAAGCAGCCCCAAA
Organism: Anaerolineae bacterium; assembly: GCA_020433785.1. The sequence continues at coordinate 3,868 of JAGRCC010001057.1, read as the reverse complement.
GCAGGGACAGAAGTAAAAGTTTATTTTCCAGGCCAGGCTACTCCGGCTTAAATATGATGGCTGTGGCCCGCTTTGGGGTGACGCCGTTTAACTAGCTGAGCCAGGATAATCCCTACCATTAAAGCCAGGCCGGCTTTCAGCAGCAAGGGCAGATTTAGCTCCGGCTCCCCCGCCAACAGATTGCCTTCCAGTGAAGCACCGAATAAAACAAACGATAACACTCCCGGTATAGACCCGATAACCGTGGCCACAGCGAACTTAAGCCAATGCATTCTAAAAAAGCCGGCCAGGTAATTGACCAGATCGAACGGCACAAACAGTAGATGTAATATTAGGATCGTTTCAAAGGTATGGTGACGCGCCCTATTCATATAGCGTTGGATAAGGCCTCCTTGATTCGAATGGACCTCAACCATCCCCCATTCGACTCCTGCCAAAACGCTTGAATTAGAGCGCCATCCCCCTCTTTGATTCGAATGGACCTCAACCACTCCCCAGCCGAAGAAGCGCCCCACCAGATAAGACACATTCGCCGCGCTGTTCGCCCCGATCATCACAAAAAAGATACCGGCTACCGGCCCATACAACATTCCCCCGGCAATGCCCAGCACAAATGAAGGAAAGAAAACCAGGGGCTGTAAGGCGAAAAATACAATAAACAGCAACGGACCATAAATTTTGGCGGTAAATAACTCTTGCAGCAGTATCACTTTCATCTCCGGCGACAAATGATAGCGATCGGTCATCCACCAATAAAGACCCACCACGGTTGCCCAAAACACTAACGCCAAAACTTTGCTGAAATGTCGGTAAAGTGATGACAGCGGGCCCACCGCGTGGGCCCCTAAACCATGCTTCCTCGTAATGACACTCATAATCTCCCCCAAATTTTCTTGATTGAACGAAAAAACTCAAACGGTCACTAATGATTATCCGTCAACCGCACAGCGCTCTTATTCGACTCGAGCCTCAACATTCGGCTGGTCTATCAGCGTGAAAGATGTCAGGAACTGTTCGGCATCGGTGCGGGAATACTCGTTGACCGCCCCAATTACGGCAACCTGGTAAAGCCGGTTGTCAACCAGACAAAGTTGCATCGTCCCGACCTTCCCGCCGATCGAGGTTTCGTCAGGAATAGTAAATGCGATGTGTCGCCCATGCAAGCCATTGATGAAATTCGGCGTTTCTTCAGCGATCTGCCCCGAAAGCTCAGCCATCGCTCTATCGCGAGCGGTATTAAGCAGCGCCTCAGGCGTATCGGCTGGGTGAGTCACTGGCTGATCATTATAGGACACTTCGTAACTAACGGCTCCTACGTTGGCCCGAAAGGCATAAATTGTGTCTTCTAGTGAGCTGTTCGATGGCATGTGTAAACTTTCTTGAGGTGCGGCCGGGAACAAAACGGAAAAATTGCCTTCTTCGGAGCTAAATACTTTCCAATTGGTTTGGGAAGCGGCCTGCCTCGCGCCAGCGCTTTCTTCCGGCGTTGCCCAGGCCATTCCCCAGAAAATAGCCTGCAGGATAAAGGCACAGGTCAGCATTCCCAGACCATACACAACTAGCACAGTGACAATAGTCTTCAGTTTATCATTGTTCGCCACGATAGCACTCCTTTCATAAGGTCAACCTTTAAATAACAATAGATAAAGACGTAATTTACATTGTAGGCTGCGTCATTTGAGTTCACTCAAATCAAATACCGGAACCAGCATAACCGAATGCTGCGAAAAAAGTGCGAATTTATGCTTTTAATCAAGATGAAGAAATCCTTCATCTTAACTTCATGGGAACTTCACGTTGCTTTGCTACACTAAACCCCACCTTAGCAAGCGAACTTAATCAAACCATACGATTACCAAAGGGAGACATCATGAGGATTAACAAATTTGTGGCTATGGTCATCATTTTCATCGGGCTGCTGGCGGGTGGGCTGGTCTGGAGCCACCAACCGCCGCAGGTCGAGGCCGCGCCACCGGCCCAACAGCCAACCACCGAACCGGACGCCGACGAGCAAACGGACGACGACGCGGACGAAGAAGAAGATGATGATGAGGTAGATGATGATGACGCGGGTGACGATGCCGCTGCCGCAGAAGACGAAACCGGCGTCACTGCTATTGAAAGTGATCTGGCCGATCTCACCGCATCACGGGACGAGGGGCAGGTTTGCTCAGCAACGGTGCAGGCCCAGTTCCGCGCTTGCCAAAACGAAGTTAGAGACGATTTCTTCGTCGCCACGGCCGTTTGTCTCAACCTGACCGATGACGAGGACCGGGCCGCATGTCTGGCTGAGGCCGGGGAGGCCCGCCAGGAAGAGGCCCAACTCTGCCTGGAGCAGCGCCAGGCTCGGCTCGATCTGTGCCAGACCCTGGGCCAGGAGCCGTACGCCCCCAGCTTCGATCCGGCCGAATTCGACAGCGACTTCACCAACCTGTCCAACCCTAATCCTTACTATCCCCTGGCTATCGGCAACGTCCGCGAATATGTCGGCGGCGATGAAACCGTGCGGGTCGAAGTTCTCGATCAGACCAAGCTCATCGAAGGCGTAACCTGCATTGTCATCAACGACGTGGTTTCGGTTGAGGGGCAGGTTGTCGAGGATACCGATGATTGGATCGCCCAAGGGCTCGACGGTACGGTCGATTACTGCGGCGAGAGCGTTCGCGATTACGAAACCTTTGCCGGCGACAACCCGGCCGAGGCCGAGTTGATTGAAACCGCCGGCTCCTTCAAAGTCGGGCGCGACGGCGCACAGCCGGGCACGCTCTTTATGGCCGCGCCGGTCGTCGGCCAGACGTATCGCCAGGAATGGTCGCCCAACAACGCCGAGGACGCCGCCACCGTGGTATCCACCAGCTACAGCTTCGGCGCCGATCCCGACCTCGACCAATTTGTGCCGCAGGACCTGGTTGATCTGCTGTGCGCCGACGGCGATTGTATCGTCACCGCCGACTTCACCCCCATCGAGCCGGACGTTCTGGAGTACAAATATTACGCCCCGGGCATCGGTGTGTTCCTGGAGATCAAACCGGACGACGGCGAGGTTCTGCAACTGGTCGCCTGCAACTACGACTCACGCTGCGACGAACTGCCCCAACCGTAGTTTGCCTGTTGAAAACAGATCGGAGCGACAAAGCTGGCTTTGTCAAGCCCCAACGACCAAAGCCAGCTTTGATGCTCCAAATCCCTAAGACAATTGCTTCTCCTACCGCACCGCTTATCTGGTATAATAAGCAACACACTCCAAAACAGAGTATCGCCATGCGCATCCTTATCGTCGAAGACCAAGTAAAGCTGGCCGCATATCTCAAACAGGCCCTAACCGAGCAGGGCTATGCGGTCGATGTGGCCCATACCGGGCGCGAGGCGCTGGCCTGGGTCGATGTGGTGGACTTTGATCTCATCGTGCTCGATATTATGCTGCCGGAGTTGGACGGCCTGACCGTCTGCCGCCTGCTGCGCGACCGGGGGTATCAGGCGGCGATCTTAATCCTGACCGCCCGGGACGCAGTCGATGATCGGGTCACCGGTCTCGACGCCGGGGCCGATGATTACCTGGTCAAGCCATTTGAACTCAAAGAACTGCTGGCCCGACTCCGCGCGCTGACCCGGCGGCAGGCCGGCCAACCGGCAGGCCGCAATCTGCTGCAAGTGGCCGATCTGACCATGGACACGCGCACCCGGCGGGTGATGCGGGGCAAGACGCTGATCGAGCTGACCAGCAAAGAGTACGCCGTTTTGGAATGTCTCATCCGGGAACCTGAACGCATTCTGAGCCGGACTGAAATTGCCGAGGCAGTCTGGAACTACGATGTTTACAACCAATCCAACGTGGTCGATGTCTATATTCGCAACCTGCGCCGCAAGA
>JAGRCC010000112.1 GCA_020433785.1 Anaerolineae bacterium | reverse complement strand
CTATATCTAGGGCCAAGATATTATTCACTGGCTATATATAGTAGTGAAATTGACATAAATAGTTAAGCCTATTATAATTGGATCAGATGTGAACAATTCAGGGAGTAAGGAGTAGAGAGTAAGAAGTAAGGGGGAAAAGCCTGCTTTCTGCTTTTTGTTTCCCACTCCCAGATTTGTAATGACAACCTGCGTTAATCATTACCCCTAACATAGAGCGTGCCCAATGGCTGACCATCTTAAAGACTCATCGGTAAACGGGTCTAAGAAAAACGGCGTTAAGAAACGTCAAGCCCAGGGAGCCACTTTTACCGTTCATCGTCATAAACGTGGTCATTTTTATCATCATCCACAAGAGGGACGGGTTGAGGTTGTGGCTGTATTCTGCGACTGCGGGCGCTCGATTCTCGTTACCCCGAAAGAATTAAAAGGTAAACCGATTATCTGTGGTGTGTGCGATAGTGCTTTTCGCTGGCAACAGTTAACGTTGGGGATGGACGGATAGTTGGCCGGTTGGAGAGTTGGTTGGTTAAGGTTTGATGGTTAGTTGGCGGGAGGCAACCTCCCAAACCAACTAACCATTAAACCGACTATCAAACGAACGAACTATCCCTCTAACCCATATTTTTTGTTGAGGAAGTTTGTGGCCGACTGCCCAAACAACAGATAGAGCAGCAGGTCTTTGTGGGTTTTGACGTACGGGAGATCGTATGTATCTTCCAAGACCGGCTTTAGATAAGAAGCAGCTCGATACTTAAGCGGCTCTTCCGTGCCTGTGAGCACTTTGGCCACAATATCCGGGTTGACCGGGGCCGGGGTGCGGCCAAATTCACCTTTGAGAATCATCTTGAACGGATCGGACACCGTCTTGTACCGCTCACCCATCATAACGTTGAAAGCGGCTTGCGAACCGACAATCTGGCTGGTGGGCGTAACCAGCGGCACGTAGCCGGCGTCGGCGCGAACGCGGGGAATTTCGTCCAAAATGGCGTCATACTGATTAAGCTGCCCCATCCCCTTCAATTGGTTATGCAGGTTCGACAGCATCCCCCCCGGCACCTGGGCCTCGAAAATTTTATCGTCATAGGTGGGATATTTGAGAGACATCAGTATTTCGCGCATCAGCGGGATGGCTTGCTCGATGGCTTCATGCGTTTCTTTGGCTACCAGTTCGATAATTTTGTTGACCTGACGGCGATCAACGTCATCGAACGTGACTGGTTGGTAAAACTTGCCATACACCGGGATGACATCTTTTAACTCGTCAAAGATTTTGAACAGTTCGGCCTGAGCCTTCAAAATGGCCGCTTTGTCCAGTCCGTGATCGATGCCCATCTCTTCGGCAAAAACCGCCATAACCTCGATCGGCGGGTGCGATGTACCGCCGGCAAACGGGGTAATCGCGGTGTCGATGTAATCCAACCCAAGATGCATCCCAATGACTTCATTTAAACAGGCCACGCCGGTGGTTGTATGGCTATGCAGCACGATCGGCACGGAGAGGCTCTTTTTAAGGCCTTTGAACAAGTCCAGAGCGTCGGTGGGGTAAAGCAGGCCGGCCATATCTTTTACGGCGATCTGATGGGAACCTTCTTCTTCCAGCTTCTTGGCAAAGTTAACAAAATATTCGGTGGTGTGAACCGGGCTGGTGGTATAGGAAATAGCCCCTTCCACCGTCCCGCCATAAGCGCGGGTGGTTAAAATTGACGTTTGCAGGTTGCGCCAGTCGTTCAGAGCATCAAAAATGCGCATAATGCCAACGCCGGTTAGCACCGCTTCTTTGACGAATGAAATCACCAAATCATCGGCTGAGGGCTGGTAGCCAAACAAGTTTTGGCCGCGCAGCAGCGCCCGAATTTTTCCGCCGCCGCCTAAGGTTTCCTTGAACGTGGCCAATCGCTCCCACGGATCTTCATCTAAGAAACGAATACTGCTATCGAGGACAGCTCCACCCCACAACTCAAATGCCGCGAACCCGGCATCTTTAATTATGGGCAAAACGCGCATGGCCTGCTCGGTTGTCATCCGAGTCGCGGCCAAACTTTGGTGTCCATCTCGTAAGGTTAGATCTACAAATTGAGATTTCGTACTCATTAAGTCGCACTCCTTGAGACTAAGGTTTTAATTTATTTGGGTGGATTTTGTACATCGCTGTACGGCTACCAAAATAAAATGCCAATTATTAAATCATTCATCGCTGCCGAAAAAAAAGCGATCAGCCGCAATAGGATTACTGGCTGCGCCTGGTCACAGCCACAGCCTCAGTTGGAAAGATCGATTTCAAAATGATGTCAAGGACGTTCATGATATTAGGTGATTTTGTGAGGGCTTTAGGGGCGAACAATCAGTAAAACACCAACAAATTTAGCGGCCCCCAAACAGAGGAGTGAGCAGCAAACAAAAGCCAGACGCCTAACGCTGCTGCATCTGAAAACACCTCCCTCTCAAAACCGCAATCTTTAACTTTACCGAATTATAGGCCAGGCGCGCCTATTTCGCTAATTCAAGACGGATCAGTGGCCAGTTTTATTAGTCGTCGATGCTCAGGAACGTGAGTGAGGTAACTCTCGTGGAGGTCAGGCTCATCGATTAGGCTGGCTTGCTCGAGTACCAGTCGATGGCCGGCCAACAAAACGGCCTGAGCTTCCTGCACTTTACCGTTGGCTTGAAGAATGTGATAACACGTTAGATAAACCAACGCCGGATGTTCAATACTCTGTATACCTTGGCGTTCCACGAAAAAGAGAATCTGCTGAACGCAACTATCGGCCAGGCTTAAATCATTCATAGCCAGGGCTATTCGGCCCAGGTGGGTGACATCTTCAACCAGAGCGACCCGTCGCTGGGTATCGCGTTCAATCTCCATCGCTTCGATGATGGTGTCTCTGGCCTCAACCAACCGGCCGTGGTCATGTAGGGTCCAGGCGAAATAGATCAGCGTTTTAACCACGTGCCACCAGGGCGCGTCCAGCTCGCGTAAAATGGTCAGCGATTCATCCAGATAAATAATGGCTGTACCATAATCTTGCAAGCGGCAGTAAAGCAAGCCCAGATCCGCTAGGCAGCGGCCCTCCAGGTGGCGGTCGCCGATAGATTGGTAAAAGGTCAGCGCTTGCTCCAGGTGGGTTTTGGCCACTTCATATTGGCCCAAACTGCGCTCAACCTTACCTAACCCATAACGAGCTAGAGCGGCTCCGGCCCGATCGCCAATCGTCTGGTGAAGCGCTAACGCCCGCTGAAACGTCTGCCGCGCCTGCGAATAATGGCCGATATCATAGTAAACATCGCCTAAGTTCGACAGGCAGTTGCCCAAGGCAGCCTTATCGCCTTGGGCCTCCCATAACACTATCGATTTTTGAAACGCCTCACG
>JAGRCC010001056.1 GCA_020433785.1 Anaerolineae bacterium | reverse complement strand
TTGATTGTACTAAAGTACCTAAGGTCCTTGCCCGAAAGTCACAAATTTATGAGGGGCGGGCCACCGCATCGGTTTTGGGCCGGCGCAGCCCCGGCAGCGACTTGAAAACGCCATTGACCAGCATCACCCCCACCAAAATCAGGGCACAGCCAGCATAGGCATTCCAATCGAGTGTTTCGTTGAGAATAACCACCCCCAAGAACACGCCAAAGACGGGGATCACGTAGGTGACCATCGAGACAAATGAAGCGCTGGCTTGCTCGATCAGTCGGTAGTAAATGACAAACGCCAGGGCCGTGCCAAAGGCGGCCAACACAAACAGCGATCCGCCCGCCGCCAAAGACGGCAGTGGCAGGAGGAAAGGACGCTCGAACAGGAGCGACAGCGGCAGCATATAAAGGGTGGCGACGGTAAGCTGTGCCGTTGGAGCCACAAGCGGGGGCAAACCGCGCAAATTCAAACGGGAATAGACCATCGCTATGCCGTAACTCACGGCCGCAATCGTCACCGCGATCAACCCCCACGTGGTGGCCTCGATGCCGCCGACCAGCGACGGCATAATCAAAATTATGAGACCGCCAAACCCCACCAGCACTCCTAACATTTTACCTAGGGTCAGGTGGTCATCATCGACAAAAATATGAGCCAGGAGAATAGTAAACAGAGGCGTGGTGCCGTTGAGAATAGCGGCCAAAGCGCTGTCGATGTATTGCTCTCCCCAGTTAAATAGGGTGAACGGCAGTGCATTTTGCACCAGAGCCATTACCGCGAAATGGATCCAGACCGGGCCAAATTTCGGCAAGCGGCGACCTTGCATACGCAGAATAATTAATAACAGCAGCGCCGCGATACCCACTCGCCCGACGACCAGAGTCAACGGAGGAATTTCCTGGACGGCAACCTTGATAAAGAGAAAAGAAGGTCCCCACAGCGAGGCCAGGACAAAAAGCCACAAAAAATTTTTCAGCCGCATATCATTCTCCCCCTGTAAATAGCATTCGTAGGACAAAGTTAACTTTGTCCTACGAATGTTTTTATTGTCGTTGACTAACACCCCGGCGTAAGTGATTCGATCGTTCGTTGTAACCCGCCCTAGCGGTACTATTTGAAGAAACGGCTAAAACCATTACTTATGAACTAGGGTGCTATTTACACCTCAGTGTACTAGTGCCTCGCTACGAACACACTTGTTGAGGCACCAGCCCCAGCAAATCTGACGATTCTTCCTCGCTGCGTACTTCCAGCACCAGCGGCGTGCTGCCCAGCGCCGAGATTAAGGCCACATCCCGATGCGCGGCTAGGCTGGCTCGCTCGCCGCGAACCAAGAACATGTCGCGCCCGTCCGTCGTCAACCAGGCGTTGCCCGATACGACTTTCACTTCGCTGTAGGCGTGCGGGATTCGACAAACTTCATTTTTGTACAGGATCAGCCGGAGCAGCGGCGCCGGCGCACTCGTCGACTCGCCAAATCCAACAGCAGGGGATTGTGTATTTGGACTCATAAGACCTCCTCTTTCATAAAAATCGACCATCTTACTTGCCACTGCCTCGACCAGCAAAGGCAGTTGGGTCACATGAGCTTGAATTGTTGACCAGCCCAGGTGTTTAGCAACCGATACCCGGTGATGCCCATCGATCACATAGTAGTCATCGCCGACCTGGTAAACTTCAATGGCAGGAATACCGGCTCCGGTGACAACCAAGGTGTAGATGCCGCGCCAGCGTTCCCGGTTCAGATGGCTATTGGTGCAGGGTGAAAAGTCGCGGGTAAAGTCTTCGACGCGGCTCACGCTGCCAATGACGTTAGCCAAAGTAATATCTGTCAGCCCCAGATCGACCCCGTGCCGGAGATCAATCTGCTCCTCCACCTCGTTGAAGGACAATAAGTGGGTCCGCCGGCCCAAAATTCGATCAAGAACGGTTTGCCAAAAACCTCTGACCTTAGCCCGATTAAATTCAGCATCACTTTTAATAAAAGCCATTGTTTGCATATTGGTTGTAACGATGTTCATAGTACACCTCCATTTAATCGCTTCAGCCTAAGCCATCGGCTGCGCGGCGAGCGTTCGCCGGATCTGATCCAGATGGGCTTCACCGTGAGCGGCGTAAACCTCCACAAAGTCAGCCACCGTCATCTCACCATTCTCAGGATGCAGGCCGGCTCGATGCCATTGGGCCTCATCCAAACTCTCGAACAACGCGACCCAGCGCCGGTGCAATCCCGCCAAAATCAGCAGCGACGTTTCCAGATTTGAGCCATCCGCGTCGGCCAATTCGGCCCAGGCATCCTGATCATACGGTTTCAGCGTTGGATGCGCTTCCGTCAAAATCAGCTTGACCCGGATGTAGCTGTTCATGTGCGAGTCGGCCACGTGGTGAACGTTTTGAGCGACAGTCCACTCACCGGCTAAATAGGGGGTGGTTAACTGTTCGGCCGATAGGTTTTGCACCAGCTCACGTAATTGGCCCGGCAAGCGGCTAATTTTGTTAATGCCTTCCCGACGTTGTTCTTGAGTTATCATCACCATCTCCTTAGCTGTAAACTTGCCTCTATCTTATCATCAGTGTATTATCATGTAAAGCGAATATTTTAGATGGTTATTATCGACAGTGCCGATAACAGGAGATGGTGATGGAAATTCGACAATTGGTTACTTTCCGCGCGGTGGCTCAAACCCTCAGCTTCTCGCGCGCCGCTACTCAGCTCAACTACGCCCAATCAACCGTATCAGCCCAGATTCAGGGGTTGGAAGAAGAGTTGGGAGTGGCCTTATTCGACCGCCTGGGCAAAAGCGTCGCGCTGACGGATGCCGGGCAGCGCCTGCTCGGTTACGCCGAAAAAATGCTCAACCTGGCCGATGAAGCCCTGGCGGTTGTCTCAAATGCCGATATCTTGACCGGTCCTCTAACCATTAGCGCTCCAGAAACCCTCTGTACCTATCGGCTGCCGAAAATTTTGCGCCAATTTCGCCGGCTGTTTCCCCAAGTTCAACTCTCTTTCCAATCTGAATTTGAGACCGACGTCAAACGCCGCTTGCAAGAGGGCCTGGCCGATGTCGCTTTCGTGATGGCCGAACCCTTTCAAATACCGGGACTGGTGGTCGAACCGCTGGTGACCGAACCGCTGCTAATTGTGGCCGATCCCAGCCATCCGCTAGTTCAGGCTGAGCGGGTCACCTTTGCCGATCTGCGCGATCAACCGCTCCTACTGACCGAGTCGACCTGCACCTATCGCCGCCTGTTTGAACGGGCCTTAAACGCGGCCGGTATAGCGACTCAACCAATGGAGTTTCACAGCGTCGAAGCCATTAAGCAGTGTGTGATGGCCGGAGTAGGGCTGTCGCTGCTGCCGCTGGTTGCCATCAAATCAGAAATCGAACGGGGTCAGTTGGTACCGCTCAACTGGTCCGGCCGAGATTTTCAGGTGGTCACCCATGCCGTTTGGCACGAGGATAAATGGCTGTCTCCGGCGCTCAAGGCGTTTTTAGAAGTGGCTCGTGAATGCATTGGCGGCCTTCAGCCGGTTAACGCATCGGACACGACCCTCACGCTTCCCCTGCCGGAATGACGACAGAACTCTCCTTGAAGGTTGATAAGACAATATTTGTCGTCGAGCGCGAAATACTGGCTTGGGTGCGGATCCGTTCAATCAGGCGCTCCAACTCTTTGGGGCTCGCCACCCGCACCTTTAATACATAACAATCCTCACCAGCTACACCATGGCATTCCAGCACATCCGGCTCAGCCAAAGCAACTTCCATGACTTTATTTTTTGATTCGACGTAATTTTCGGTCAACCCACTTACCGTTAAGCGAATGAAGGCTGTAATCGACTTGCCTAACGCCTCCGCATCAACTACCGCCATGTACCCTTTGATGATTCCTTTACGTTCCAGCTTCCGCACCCGCTCATACACCGTCGAGGTTGTCAGACCAACTTTTTCGGCCAGCGCCGCATTCGACAGGCGGCCATCATTTTGTAAAAGTTCGATTATTTGGCGATCAATTTCGTCAATTATTCGGTCCATACTAGATTTTACCAACAAATATTCGGATTTTTTGTCACTATATAGAACATTTTACGGTATATCGATTGGTTTGTAAAGGTCCAATTTGCGACGAAATTAGCAGACCAATTTTTGAGATGGACTGGATTTATCATAAACTAAGGCGCAATTATAAAACACCCGATTCTTGCGATTATCTGCATTTCGCGCTTACCACTAGCCTTTGTAGGACAAACTTAAGTTTGTCCTACAAGGTTTTTCTTGTCGTGGAACATAATTTATCACGTACCCTTATTTTGCTCACGGAGTAGAATTTGCCAATGCCAAACAAATTATCCCTTTTCCCTTCTAACACCACTATCACCGCCGAGGGCCAACTCACCCTCAACGGTCACGCTGCCGTGGAATTGGCCCAGCAGTATGGCACACCGTTGTATGTTTACGATGCGGC
>JAGRCC010001055.1 GCA_020433785.1 Anaerolineae bacterium | reverse complement strand
AAGCATCGTTCTCAGGGATTTCTCGCTTCTTCGTCGCTAATGACATGCCAACTGCGTCAGTCATAATGAAAATAAAGATCGGGGAAACCTGCATCTTATCCTCAGACGCTCACAGCCAACCGGGGCCGGCTATTGGCTGGTTAGGCCCAGCGATAACAAATAAGCCTCAAGCTGCTCCTGACGGCCGGCAGCATCAGTAACTGTCTGCCATTCGTCGAGAAGCGCGGCGACAACCTGATCGGTGGTCAGTTGGTCAGACAGGTATTGGTCGAGGAGCGGGGATAAACTCTCGGCTTGGTAGCGTTGATGGGACGGAATACGCAGGTTTAAGACCGCGTTGGGCGAGGCCAGGGTCTGTTCGATGGCGCTCAGGAAGTTAGCGGAGAAGTCGGGGCTGAAGCCGGCCTCAACCCACGGCTGGCGGTTGAGGTATTGGGAAATTCGATAGGGAATGAGCGCCGGATCGGCCGCTACAGCCGGGTTAGCCTGGTCCGGCGCGCTGACGTACACCAAGAAGTCGTAAACGGCCTTTTGCGTCGGGTCAGCCGCCGCCGGATTGAGACTACCCACCCAGCCGCCGGAAGGCATAAAGGGGGCGTGGTTGATCTCGTCGGCGGCAAAGGGGCAATTGTCTTGATCTTCGTCGCAGGGCGCTAAAGTCCCGGTCGGCCGGTTGACCACGTCCGCCGCGCCGGGTAGGGCAACAACGGCGATTTTATCCGCAATGGCGGATTGGTCGGGATCGGCGGCCAGGTGCCCCAGGGTCGTTGAGTCAACGGTCAGCGTACAGCGGCCGTCGAGCATCAGCTGCCGGGTTTCGGCCAGGCCGTTGCGCAACTCCTCGGGCGGGCTGTACAGAATCGTTTCCTTATAAAGCTCAAGGGCGCGTCTAAAGCCCTGGTTATCGACCAACGGCGCAAAGTTATCCGGGCTAAAAAACCCCCCTTGAGCGAAACCTTCAAATTGCAGGTACGGGCTAACCATACTATAAAAAATCGTGTAGCTCTGCTCGGCCCTGGCCAAACAAGAGCCGAAATCCGGCGAGCTATCGGCGTTGATGTCCAGTTCATTGGCGGCGCCGGCAATTTCGACATAGTCGTCCCAGGTTTTGGGTGGGGGCAAACCGATTTCCTCCAACACATCGGGCCGATAGTAGACCAACTGCACATCGCCGGCGATGGGGATGCCATAGGTCCGTTCGCCATAGCCGGCCGCAACGTCGCGATAAATGGGCGCGATATCGTCCCATTCCAACGTCTGGTCGGCTTGAATCCGATCGGTCAGGTCGGCCAGATAGTCCTGGGCGGCGTAATCGGCCAGCCATTGGGCCGGGTAGATGTAGCCGGCATAGCGGTTCTGTCCTGTCTCTTCATCGATTAAAACGGATTGATTCAGGTCCGGCACCGTTTCGATGGTTATGGCCGCGCCGGTCAAGGCTTGAAACGCTTGGGCCTGCTGCTGGAGCAGTTCGACCACCGGGGCGTCGGCGGCGGTGACCAGGGTGGCTTCGACACCTTGGTAAAGCCGGCCGAACGGCGTAGGCGTTACCTCAACCTCCACAATTTTCTCAACCTCAACTGTGACCGGTACTTCAACGGTTTCCACAATCGTGACCGGTTCGGCCTCTCGCTCGACAATGACCGTTTCAATGTGGGTGATAATTTCCGGCGTGGGCGCCGGACTGCACGCGGCCAAGACCAGCAGGCCGGCCAGTACAGCCAAAATAACGGTTGTTTTTAGACCTACACTCATATTGAGTTGATCCTTATGTTTGAGTATGGTTGGATTGGGCCGGGGTCGCTTCAAGGTCCGCCTCCGGAGCAGCGTCGGTTTGGAGCAGTTGATCTAAGAAATGGGTCGGGTTACCGGAGGCATAGGTCAACTTTTCGACCACGCCGTAGAGCTGCCCGCCCCGGCCTTTGACTTCCGGAATCAGCCAGACCTGCCACGGCGCGCGAAAATAAAGCAAAATAACGCCCCCCATAATAGCCATTAGACTTGCCAGGTATAAAGGCACGGCCCAATCGCGCCAGGCCAGCAGTGAAATTTGCTGGTTGAGGGCAACCGTGACCGTAAACCCTTCGACCTCAAACGACTCGCCCACCGCCAGCATGCGGTTTTCGACTGGCGCGGCGGCGCCCTCCAGCGCTACCTGGATGTTGAGTTGGTTATCGTCCAGAACATTGGTCGGGATAATCTGGAACAGCAGGTTGGTGTTGGGAATCAGGAAAAAAAGCGGATCGTCAGGGCTGCCTAGCGGCAGGTTCAAGTAAGTGGCGGGGGGTAGTTCGGTTTGGAGCGGCAGCAGTTTGCGCAGTTGGCCCGCGTCATCGTGGGCCGTTACCGTTAGCACCGGCTCAACGGCTGTCGGGATGAGTAGGGTATTGTTGAACGGCGTCGGCCGGTAGAGCCGCCAGGGAATCGATTGAGCCGGGGCCTCGTTGGAAGGAGAGAACGTCATCGTCCCCGTCGAGGTAGTGGTTTCAGTGTTGTTGGGTTCAAAGGCGCCGTTAAACAACCGGCTGGTAGTGGGAATAAAGGGGTGAAGTGTTATGGTCTCGACGGTCAGCGTGAAATAGCTGATGATGAAGGCTAGACATAGCCCGGCCAGACCGCCGTAAACGGCCAGAACCGCCCACCAGCTTGATCGCCCGCGTACGGCGCTAACCACTCGGTCACTATCCTCAAGCGGATCATCGATCTTAAAGCCTTGTGCGATGAGCTTAACTTTTAAGCCCTCCAAAAAATCGTCAGGCGCAGCGGGTAAGCGCGCCGACTGCTCAGTCCGTTCAGTCAGAGGATGCTGCCAGGCAATGTCCGCCGGTTGTTCCGACATGCGCCGCCGGCAAGGTTGAAAATAGTCGGCCAGGGCCACGGCGCAGCTCAACAGCAGCAGCGCCGTCGGCAGCCAAAACCAGATCGAGTGAAAAATTTGAGCAAACCCTAGCCAAAAAAGCGGAATACCCCACGGCTGAAGCCAGGGAGGTAAAGACGCCGTCCAGGCCTCTACCGTTTCTTCCGTTTGGCCCTGTTGCGGCAATAACCAGCCCACTATCGCCGCCACGGCCACAATAACAACCAGCACAGCCGCCGTTTTCGGCTGCCGCAGCGAGGTCCAGCTAGAGGCAATCGCCTGTTGAATACGAACGTAGGGTTGCTCGGGACGAGTTTTAATCGTATCCATAAGGATGATAAACGTGATAATGGTTACCGGAGTGAAATTACTCGATAACTTGGAAACTCCTATTAATTATACGTAGCTAAAAACAAATGTGAAAAGTTAAGTAAAAAAATTTTCCGCTCAAGTTGTCATTCAGGCCGACATTTTTTACAATAGAAATTACAAAAATCAAACTCATACTCCTTCCAAATTGACCAGGCTTATGATCCAAAACCACCAGCTAACCAAAGAAGTCCTCCTTTTAGAATTAGAGCAGGCCCGGCAGCGTATTGCCGAGTTGGAAAATTTAGAAACCAAGCGGCTGGCCGAGCAGCTCCGGACGAACGAGGAGCGGTTTCGGCAAGTAATCAACTCGATCAGCGATCATATTTATGTGACCCAGATTGCCCCTGACGGAACTCACGTTAACCTTTACATTTCACCTCACGCTGAAACGCTTACCGGCTATTCGTTGTCTATGTTTGAGGCCGATTGGAATTTTTGGCCATCGTTGGTTATTTATCCCGATGATCGCTCGCTGGCCGCGGCTCAGGCTGAACGATTAGCTCAAGGCGTTGACAGCGAAGTGGAATACCGGATCATGCGGGCCGATGGCCAGGTCATCTGGGTGCGTGACAGCGGCCGGGTGACGCACGAAAGTGAGGCGATTGTTGTTTATGGCGTGGTCAGTGATATCACCGTGCGCAAGCAGGCCGAGGAGAAACGGCGGCACGCCCAAAAGATGGAAGCGATTGGACAGTTGGCCGGCGGCGTCGCTCACGATTTCAATAATCTACTAACCGTCATCTCCGGCCAATGCGAACTCCTGCTCAAAGACGCCTTTCATCCGAACGATCCCCGCCGTTACGAAATCAACGAAATTAAAATCGCCAGCGAACGCGCGATCATTTTAACCCAACAACTCCTAACCTTCAGTCGCCAACGTCCGGTGCAGTTCCAAGTTCTCAATCTGAACGACGTAATTGACCAGATTAAAAACATGCTAGGTCGTCTCATTGGGGAAAACATTCATCTGGTCGATAATCTGGCGGCCGACCTGCCTTCGATCAAAGCCGACGCCGGCCGAATCGAGCAGGTGCTTTTGAACCTGGCGATTAATGCCCGCGACGCCATGTTGAAAGGTGGGACGTTAACCATCACTACCACGGCCCTCAAGCTTGACTCGGCTAAGGCCAAAAGTATGGAGTTAATTCGGGGCCACTACGTCCGGCTAACGGTGGCGGACACCGGCACCGGCATCGATCCGGCCGTTCAAACCCGCATCTTTGAACCCTTCTTTACCACCAAAGCGATGGGCGAAGGCACCGGCTTAGGGTTGTCAACGGTTTATGGGATTGTGCGGCAGTTGGGGGGCCAGGTTCAGTTCTTTAGCGAAGCCGGCCGAGGGACCACGTTCGAGCTATATTTGCCGGTCACCACCGAACCGGTCCGGCCGTCCACTTTCATCGAACCCCATCCGTTGGATCTGTATGGCCAAGAATCGATTTTATTGGTGGAAGATGAAGCCAATGTGCGAGCCATTACCGCAAAGTTTTTGCGCAAGCGCGGCTACAACGTTGAGGAAGCCTCAACGATCGAAGAGGCGCTTGACATGTGCTGCGGTTCAAAAGTGGCCGTCGATCTGCTCATCACCGATGTTATCATGCCGAATATGAACGGCTATGAACTGGCTAAACAGTTAAAGCAATGCTATTCGGCGCTTAAAGTTCTTTATATCTCCGGCTATCCCGATGATATATTGGATGAACATAATGTCACGACCGAGGGATTAGCGCTGCTGGAAAAACCGTTTTCGGCTGACACACTGGCTCGCAAGGTGCGTGAACTCCTGGATTAACGTTCGGTTGGAACCAGCCAGATTTTTTCGGGAGGAAGGTGTAGTTTCACCATCTGGCCCACGGTAAACCGGTTGACTCCGGCGGCATTGGTCACCACCTCGAGCATAATAGCGGGCCGGTTAGAGGAGTTTTCGGCTAAAATCTTGAATCGGGCGTGTGTGCCCATGTAAATGCTGTGCTTGATCTGCCCCTGGGCCACATTAACGTCAGCCCCATTGCTATCAAGCCGGATATTCTCCGGACGAATCGTCATCAAAACAGCCCCGTCGGATAGGGACCCGGATTGACATTGAAATAAACCTAACGAGGTCTCGATCTGTTCGCCCCGCTTCTGGCCCGGAATAAAATTAATCCCGCCAAAAAACCGCGCCACCTGTTCATTAAGCGGTCGATCATAAAAAGCCGGAGGCGGGCCGTGCTGCTGCAGCTGCCCTTCAAACATCAGGGCGATTTGATCGGCTAGCACCACCGCTTCTTCCTGATCATGGGTCACGAACATCGTCGTCAAGTTGAACCGCTGCTGCACATCGAGGATTAACTCGCGCATTTCACCGCGCAGGTGAGCATCCAAATTAGACAGTGGTTCGTCGAGCAGCAGCACCTTTGGCTCCACAATCAAGGCGCGAGCCAGGGCCACCCGCTGCTGCTGCCCCCCTGAGAGTTGATGAGGCCGGCGCGCTTCCAGACCCGGCAGGCGGACCAGCGCCAGCATCTCGGCCACCCGCTGCCGCACCACCGACCGGCTCACGCCCCGCATTTTCAAGCCGAAGCCAATATTCTCGCCCACCGACATATGGGGAAACAGCAAATGATTTTGAAAGGCCATAACCGCTTCCCGCTTCTCGGTTGGAACGGCCAAAACCGACGCGCCGTCGAACAGGATATCGCCCGCACTGGGCTTAATTAGCCCGGCCACCATTTTGAGCGCGGTGGTTTTGCCGCAGCCGGACGGCCCTAGCAGGGCCGTCACCCGACCGGAGGGGATGGTCAAACTCAACTGATGCACCGCCGGAGCATCGCCGCCGGGGTAAATTTTGGTCAGTCGCTGCAAATCCACCTGGGTCATAACCGGCCACTCCCCCCAACGGCGGTGTGTCGCCCGGTCAAATAACGCGAGGTCAACACCAGAAAGATAATCGCCGGACCGATGAAGATCAGGCTTAAGGCCGCGGTCAGGGCATTGTCGCCGCTGTTGGCAAATGAGAACAGCAGCAGCGGCAGTGTAATCACCTGCCCACCGCCGATCAGCAGCGTCAGCAGATACTCGCTCCAAGAGATGATAAAAGCGAACAGCCCGCTGACCACAATCCCCGGCAAAATCGCCGGAACGGTGATATAGCGAAACACTTGGCCCGGACTCGCCCCCAGGCTACGGGCTTGGGCTTCATACTCTGGGTTGTAATTGGCAAAGACGCTGGCCATGATGAGCACGACATAGGGCGTGACCGGGATCAGGTGAACCAGCACCACGCCCGACAGGGTGTTCGCCAACCCGTAGCGGATAAACACGATATGAATGCCCATTGCCACGGCCAACGGCGGCACAATAATGGGCGCTAAAATCAGAAATCGAACCACCGTCTGGCCGCGAAACCGATACAAGCCCATCGCTCGACCGGCGGGGATGCCGAT
>JAGRCC010001054.1 GCA_020433785.1 Anaerolineae bacterium | reverse complement strand
TACTGCATAAAATCACGAGCTTGCATTAGATTTCTCACCTTTACATTTTTTTAAACCGTTCTGCTCTGACTTAATCGTTAGCTGCGTCAGAATTAAATCGGATAATGTTTCAACTCTCGCTTCCCAGGTATGTTGGGCCGCTACCGCTCGTCGCGCCTGTTGTTGTTCGGGTGAAGTTTGGCCTAGAGCCTGGCATACAGCGCTTTCAAAATCCTCAGGGTGGGCCGCCAGATAGATATGGTCCTTAAATTTTCGCGCGGCCGGGATATCCAACGAGACCACGGGCAACCCGGCCGCCAGATAATCATATAATTTTAAGGGGCTAATGTTATCCGAATTTCTGTTTTGCACATAAGGCATCAACCCCACATCGAACCCTTTAACATAATTGGGCACTTCACTCCAATCGACCGGCCCAAAATGAAAAACATTGGGCATCGCACATAAACTCTGCCAGGTTGCTTGCTTTTGGTTGGCGTTAACCGGCCCCAAAAACACAAACGACCAGTCGGGCTGCTTGAGCGCCAAATCTTTGAGCATGTCTAGTTCTAATTTATCGCCGATAAGCCCGCTATAGCCCAAGATGGGCGCTTTGACTGCGGCCATCTCGGCCGGCAACTCGGGCCGGGCTAAAGCCTCGCTGTAGGCTTGATAATTGACGCCGTTCGGGACAATGTATGTGTTGGGATGAAGCGGCGCTTTCGACTCATACAGCTTTTCCGAAACCACAATGACAGCGTCAACCTGTTGGCTGAGTTCTCGCTCTCGAGCCTCGATATGCTGCTTCATGGCCGCGGTTTTGTCCTGGAAGGAAGTGTATTCATCGACCACGTGATATAGCCGTAAGCGAGACGATGGTACGCCGTCAATAAAATCCAGCCAATTGGGGTGGTAATACCACACAATAGGCTGTTTTATGGCTAGCCGCCGCATGGCGTAACGTAGCGATAAATGTCTTAATAATCCGGTCAGGTGGCCTAAGAGAAACTTTTCACTGGCCGGTGCCCAGACCGGTTCGTGAAAAACAAAGAGGTTATCGGAAATTTGTCTGACTAAAGGGCGAAATAAGTCGGTTAGGTGAAGCTGTTTTTTTTTAAGGAGCGATATAGTGGTTTGAAGCGAGTTGCCGCGTTCGATAAAAAGAACTTTGTTGTGCCTGGCGAATATGGACATAAGCTGCTGCCGGTTGCGCAGCACGCCGTCCCAATTATCGCCAAAGTAGACAATGTCATAGCCTGTGAGCATGGTGATCTAGCGCTTTCCGCCAATAACGTCAATAAATGATATGTGCTGCCTGTATCAGACCCAGATGGACCGGTACAGGTTGTGAAATTCGTTAATATGGCGTTGGGCCGTCAGGTGTTGAGTTGCTCGTTGTTGGCCGGCTTTGGCAATGCGCTGCGTTTGGGTTTGACTGTAGTAGTAGATCAGCATCGCCTGGGCCATCGATTTTGGATTGTTGATATCGCATAACATCCCGGTTTGCGCGTTGGCGATCATCTCCGGCATGCCCCCGGCATTGGTGGCGATGACCGGACACCCGGCCATCAACGCTTCAATGACGGCCGTAGCAAAGGGTTCAGGCTCAGACGAACTATGCACGAACACATCGACTGAGGCTAAAATTTCCGGGATATCGCTGCGAAATCCGGCAAACTTGACATTGCTCTCTAAATCTAACGCCTTGATTAAGGCCAATAATTCTTCATAATATGTCGGATATGTCGGCGACTGCCCATTTTGGCCGGTTGATGTTTCTAACGGGCCGCCAACAATTAATCCTTTGACGTCAGGTACGTGCTGTTTCACTTCGGCCAGGGCTTCCAGAAAAATATGTTGGCCCTTCCACGAAACCAGCCGCCCTATATTACCCAGCACAAAATCCTGATCCGACCAGCCAAATTCGCGGCGAATTTTCGTTCGATCCCGCGCCTGTGACCACTTTTCGGTATCCGGCACGCCGGGATAAATGGTACAGCCTTGGTCAGGGGTGGCTCCGCCGGAGCTGATACAATGCCGGCCAATGGCTTTAGAACAAAATACATAGCGGTCAATGAGCCGGGCAATTTGCCGGTCGACCGCTTGAAACTCGCTAAAATTTTGGGCGTAACAAAGCGTTTTTGCGCCGGCCAGCTTCGCCGCAATAATCACTTCACGGCCGTGCCGGGTTGGATCGCTGTTTAAATGAACCAGGTCGATTTTATTGGCTCGAATGATTTTGACCAACTGCATAATTTGAGGCAGATAGTAACCTAGCCGCACGTAGCTGCCTACCGCATGGTAGACCGCACTACTTAGACCGTTATCCGCCTGCAAGGTTTTAACCCAATTATTCTTTTGCAGTTCATTGACCACCCCCACGTGCTCCCATTCTTTCGAGTCGGCAAAGACCATCGTTTTGATGCCTAGCGCCTCGAATTTTTCTACGTAAGGGTGGGGCCAGTAAAACAAGACAAATGGCTCGTAGCGATTTCGGTCAAGGTTAGTGATCATCGGGTACAAGACATTGGTAATCGCCCCGCCGATACCCGGCCACTGCTCTACAAATAATATTCTCTTTTTTGGCAAATAGTCATACATCAGGGTGTCATCAAACCAGCTTTTGCTGATGGTTTAGCTACTGATAAACGATTGTTTTAGATCAACTGACTTTTTAGTCGATCACAGGATCAAGCCATCCAGTTCTCCACCGTTGGAGGCTGTCAGTACAATATTAAGTCTGATAAATATCAGGATCAGATGGGTTTCAGGACTTCGACGCTGGAAGGAGCAATTTCTATTTGGGGATGATAAGGCAATCAGAC
>JAGRCC010001053.1 GCA_020433785.1 Anaerolineae bacterium | reverse complement strand
CATGAACACCGGCCACGACGGCAGTTTGACAACCGCTCACGCTAACAGCCCCCGCGATATGCTCTCGCGTTTGGAAACCATGTGTTTGATGGCCGGGATGGATTTGCCGGTCCGAGCCATTCGCGAGCAAATCGCCTCGGCGGTGGACCTCATCGTCCAACAAACACGCCTACGCGACGGTAGTCGCAAGGTAATCAACGTCACCGAAATTCAGGGTATGGAAGGCGACGTGGTGGTCATGTCCGACATCTTTGTTTTTGAACAACAAGGCATGGAAAACGGTAAAATTATTGGTCGCCTAAAACCCACCGGGATTCGTCCCAAATTTTACGAGAGAATCGAGGCAGCGGGGCTAAGCTTGCCCCCCAATATCTTCGGGGCAACCGGCAGATATTAGCAGAGTACGGGCGCTGTTTTGGCAGCACTCGGTTTAGTGTGGAGGTGGTTTGATGGTTTGGGTAATTGGATTGTTATTTGTATTAACCGCAGGGGTGTTGGTTGCCGGCGTTATGGTCTCCCGGCAGGGCGATACTGCCACGCAAAGGCGGTTAGGTCAGTTTGTTGGTAATCTAGATGACGACAGAGTTGAAGACGAATCCAGAAATCGAAAAAGAACCAGCTCCCCCTCAGCCTTAACTCAAAGTCTGGACCAGGTCTTAGAAGAGCGCGGTATCGGACGCGGTATCTCCACCGAATTAGCCCGAGCTGACTTAAAGATTACCGCGGCCGAATTTTGGGCCGTAAGTTTGATGACAATGGTCGGCATTGCCGGTCTCTGCTGGTTAATCTATGGCGGATTCATTATGCCGCTGGCCGGCTTCATCGCCGGTTTCTTTCTCCCCAAAATTTATGTTAAAATGCGACAAAAACGCCGGTTAAATGCCTTTAATGATCAACTGGGCGATGGCATTACCTTAATGGCCAACGGGTTGCGAGCCGGCTACTCCCTGCTTCAGGCGATGGAAGCCGTGGGCCGAGAGATGCCCGAGCCCATGTCTACTGAATTTCGTCGCGTTGTGCAGGAAATTGGTTTGGGCGTCGATAACGAACGCGCTTTCAATAACTTGCTCCGCCGCGTTCCCAGCAGCGACTTAGATATGATGATCACCGCCATCAACGTCCAGCAAGAAGTTGGGGGTAACCTATCTGAAATCTTAGAAATCATCGGCTTTGTCATTAGAGAGCGGGTGCGGATCAAAGGTGAAATTCAGGTGCTAACCGCCCAAGGGCAGCTATCAGGCTACGTTATCTCCGCCTTACCGATTATTTTGGGACTGCTGCTATACGCGATGAACCAGGAATATATCGGGCGAATGATCTTTTCCTGTGAGGCTCGCGGCATCGATGTCGATAATGGCGGGCTGTGTTCACAACCCTGTGGCTGGATCATGATCGGTATCGCGCTGTTGGGTATTGCTACTGGTTTTTATGCGATTCAAAAAATTGTAGATATCGATGTTTAATGGGAGGAATTACTCACCACATCATGGTGAGTAGGGAGATAGAGCATGGATACAACGACGTTGATACTTATAGGAACAGTTGGGATTGCGTTAATTGCCGGCGCGATTCTATTAGTTAGATTTGGGCTCAGCGCCACTCAAGGCGCCGGCGGCAGCGACATTCAAAGCCGGTTGGAAGAATATGCCAGTCGGTCCGACGCTCCCTTGTCGTTAGAAGAGATCGAACTTTCGCAGCCTTTTAGTCAGCGTGTCGTGAGACCGATGCTAGTTGGTCTCTCAACATTTTTTAGCCGGCTTTCGCCCTCAAAATCACGAGAGGCTATGGAGCTTAAACTCCAGTTGGCCGGTAAGCCCTATAACTGGGGGCCAACCGAATTTTTCGGCTTAAGAATATTCGTGGCTATCATCCTGGGCGTACTCATATTCTTACTCATTTTAATCTCGCAAACGTTCCTCATTGCGGTTCTCGCAGCCACGGTGGCGGCCCTCCTTGGTTTTATGCTGCCCCTATTGTGGTTGCGCTCAAAAACTCGAAAACGCCAAACAGAAATCATAAAAGCGCTGCCCGATGCTTTGGATCTGCTGACCATCATTGTTGAGGCTGGTATGGGCTTTGACGGCGCGATGCAGAAAGTGGCCGAAAAGTGGGATAACGAAATTAGTAAAGGCTTTGCTAAGGTTGTGCAGGAAATGCGTTTAGGGGTAACCCGGCGCGAAGCGCTGAAAAATATGGATATTTCCATGGGCGTACCTGATGTGACCACATTTGTCGCGGCTATTATTCAAGCTGAACAGTTGGGGGTAAGTATTGCCAAAATCCTCAGGGTTCAATCAGAACAGATGCGTATCAAACGCCGCCAGCGAGCTGAGGCCGAAGCCAACAAAGCGCCGATTAAAATGCTTTTCCCCATGGTTTTCTTGATCTTCCCGGCGTTATTTATAATTTTGCTTGGCCCTGCCGCCTTGGTTCTCATGGAGACCCGCTTCAGCAACTAAGACCTGAAATTCAATTAGCTAAGATTTATGATATAATTAAAGGCTATCTACCCACTTTGGGTAGAATAGTCCTAATAACCCGTTTAAATGCATATTCTCAACCAGACCCGTGATACATCGCTGATGACTCAAACTCGTTGGGCCGATACATTTTGGCGACGACTACGAGGATTACTCGGCTCCAACCCCCTTAACCAGGGAGAAGGCTTAGTGTTGGTGGGTGAAAAGAGTATTCATACCTTTTTTATGGGCTTCCCGATAGATGTCATCTATGTTAACAAACATTACCAGGTCATACGGCTTCAAGAAAATATGGTTCCATATCGATTGGGACCTTTAGTTACCCAATCAGCCTATGTTTTGGAAATGCCGGTGGGAACAATAAACCAAACAAATACAAAGGTGGGTGATCAATTAAAATTTGAGTCCTAGAAATACGTTGATATTTATTCTACCCGGTTAAACTTCACAAGGTTGTGATCAACTGATGAGCTTTTTTACATCTGCCCAAAATTTAATTCATTCAGGACTTGACTTACTTTTTCCGCCTGCTTGCGTTCACTGCCAAACGCCTGATGTTTGGCTGTGTCAAAATTGTAAAAGTAATATCGTCTTTATAACCTCTAATGTTTGTCCCCGCTGTGGCACACCGATTTCTTCGACAACTTGCCCTCAATGTTCAATAAATCGTTTAAACTATATCGATGGCATCAGATCGGCGGCTGTCTTTGAAGACAACCCGATTCGATCCGCTGTTCACCATTTCAAATACCATGGCCGAAAGGTACTGGCAAATAATCTAGGGGAAATGCTGGCTGAAGCCTATCGGTACTATAACCTCACCGCCAATGTCATCATTCCTGTTCCCCTCCATCAATCGCGATTTAAAGAGCGGGGGTTCAATCAAAGTACGTTGTTGGCAAAAAAACTGAGCCGATTAATTGGCCTGCCGGTCGACACCGCTACGCTCTACCGCACGCGTGATACCGGCTATCAGATGGCCCTTAAAGCCCAACAGCGACGCCAAAACGTGGCCGGTGCCTTTGATTGCCGAGGCCAGTTGTCAGGACTGAGATTTCTTTTAGTTGACGATGTCTGCACCACAGGCTCAACTCTTGATGCCTGTGCGATGGCTTTGAAGATGAATGGCGCTGATACGGTTTGGGGTTTAACCCTGGCCAAAGCACGCTGATTTTCATCAAAATTTTTTACGAGAAAGGAGTAAATCATGCAGCTCGAACTTACAGGAAAAAATTTTGTGGTATCCGATAGAGTCAAAGACTACGTTGAAAAAAAGGTAGGAAAATTGGATCGGTATCTGGACGTTACCGAGGCCCGCGTTGAGATTTCTCAAGAAAAAACAAAAAGCGCCAAAGATCGAAATGTAGTTCAACTTACCCTACGCACCGACGGTGCGATTTTGCGGGCCGAAGATCGATCCCAGGCCATCTATGGCTCTATCGATGCGGTGGTTGATAAAATTCACCGCCAAATTGTCCGTTACAAAGGCAAGCGCGATGATCGCCGTCAGGGTCATGTCAAAAATCAGCGCGATGACCTGGATTTAATACCGGAGGAACTTCCCGAGTTAGACCAAAGCGTCATCGAGAGTATCGCCGACGAACAGCACCGGGAAATTGTGCGGGTCAAACGATTCTTCATGAATCCGATGACCGAAGAAGAAGCTGTTGAGCAAATGGAACTGTTGGGGCACAACTTCTTTGTCTTCTATAATGCCCATCTCGGTCGCGTCAACGTTATCTATCGCCGCGAAGATGACAACTACGG
>JAGRCC010001052.1 GCA_020433785.1 Anaerolineae bacterium | reverse complement strand
TTCCTGGCCAATCAACTGGTGGAATATGGCGGCGGCCCATACTGGGGTAACGGCATGGCCGGCGGCAAGCGCTGGGGCGTCTGGCGCGATGATGTGGCGGCGGTGCTGAATATGGATGTCGAAACGTTAGCGGCGGCTCTGTACGGTGGCCAATCGCTGGGCGAAGTCACGGAAGCCCAAGGCGTAAGTGTCGATGAGGTGGTCGCCATTCTACTGACCACTGCCGAAGAAAAGCTGGCTGTCGCCGTCGACAATAGTTACATTGACCAGGACCAGGCTGATAACGTGATGGCGGCCCTTGAGAAGAATGTGACCAAGCTGATTTACAGTACCGGCCCCTGCTCGATCGATTTAGAGTCATTGGACCTGGATGATATGCCCCGCTTAAAGCAGGTCGTCGAAGCCATATCTTCTAACTAATGGTGTTTTAGACTTACGCAGGACAGGTGATCGTCACGTGACGATCACCTGTTTTTTCTGGTGAAATTTTGTTTGACTGATTGAGAATTTGCCGATTTCAATTATAGTATAAGCAAGACTCTTTTTGGTAGGGCAGAGACCATGCCTAGAACTATCCTGATTATTGAAGACGAAGATAAAATCGCCCAGTGGGTCTGCACCTACTTTGAACAGGCGAATTTCGCCGTGCGGCTGGCACGCGATGGGCAGCTGGGGCTGAAGATGGCTCAGGATCAGCCGCCCGACTTGATTGTGCTCGATCTCAACTTACCCGGACTGGACGGTCTGGAGGTGTGCCGGAGCCTGCGGCGCGACCCTCGAGTCAGCGTGGCCAACGTTCCCATCATTATGCTCACCGCCCGCGTGGAAGAGATTGATCGGTTGATCGGCCTGGAGGTGGGCGCCGATGATTACCTGACTAAACCGTTTAGCCCCAGAGAGCTGGTGGCCCGGGCTCAGGCTATCTTCCGCCGCATCGACCGCACCGCCGGCGGCCAGCGCGTCCTGACAGACGGCGATCTTGTGGTCGAGGTCGAGGCCCATCAGGTGTCGCTGGCCGGCCAGCCCCTTGACTTGACGCCCAGTGAATTTGCTGTTTTAGTGGCGCTGCTTGAGCATCGAGGCCGCACTCTCAGCCGCTCTCAGTTGATCGAGTTGGCCTTAGGCCATGATTACGATGGCCTGGAGCGGACGGTTGATGTGTACGTGCGCGGCTTGCGGCGCAAAATCGAAGTCGATGCCACCAAGCCTGAACGAATTCTGACCGTATTTGGGGTAGGCTATCGCTATGCTTGAGCAGATTCTCGGCTGGAGACTGCGCGATCGGTTATTTGCCAGTTATCTGATGGTTATCCTGATCACCATTGTGGTCATTGGCATTATTGTCGGGTGGCTGGGCCTGCCGCGTTTAGAAAATGTACTGGTACTGAGCAGTCGCCGTCAGGCCTTTCAACTGGCCCCGCTATTGGCCGACTTTTATGACCGCAGCGGCTCCTGGGATGAGGTTATCCCCCTTATCCATGCGGCCAACCGGCCACTGCCGCCCGATCTGATGATCGACGTCAACCCGATGGCTTACCCGCGTCAGTTAAAATTAACGGTCGATATGCTGGCAACTCCCAACCAACTCATTGTCACCGACAGCCATTACCGCGTTGTAGCCGACAGCCGCCAGAAACTTGACCAGGGCCAACCGCTGCCGGCGGATTTATACCCCCTGGCCGCCCCTATCGACGACCAAGGCCAAATTATCGGGCAGCTTATCATGGTCCCCAACTTTGGTAACGATGTAACGCCGCTGGCTACGGTGGCCTTGCGGCGTACCTTACTGGGGGCCGGACTGCTGGCTGGCGTACTGGGGTTGGTGACCAGTTTCTTTTTGGCCAAGAATTTAAGTGCGCCCATTCTGGCGCTCAACCGGGCTGCTCGACAACTGGCCGTCGGGCAGTCGCCGGTGCTGCCGGCCGTTCGCAACCAGGATGAAATTGGCGAATTGACGGCCACTTTCAACCACATGGTCGAGGCCCTGGCTACCCAGCAGCGGCTGCGGCAGCAAATGGTGGCCGACATCGCCCACGAGCTGCGAACGCCACTGAGTATTATGCAGTTGGAACTGGAAGGGCTGGAGGATGGGTTGCAGGAGCCGGCCTTGGCCGCTCACGCGCTGCACGGCGAGCTAAAAAAGTTGGAACAGTTAATTGAGGATTTGCGCCTGATTTCACTGGTTGATGCCGGCGGGCTTCAGCTTGAAAAAGAAACGGTCGATTTGGCCTGGTTTTTACCCACGGTGGTTGAAAGATGGCGCAAGCAGCTCGATAAACAGCAGATCGCCGTCATCATCGACCTCGCCTCGGTGCTGCCGCCTGTCCAAGCCGATGTCAGACGTTTAACTCAAGTGCTGAACAATTTAATCAGCAACGCTATTCGCTACACGCCTCAACACGGTCGGCTGACGATTAAGGCTCAAACGCAGCCACAAACCGTCCTCATCACGCTAATCGACACCGGTCTCGGCATCCCGGCGGAGGACCTCCCCCACATTTTTGATCGCTTCTATCGGGCCGATCACTCACGCAATCGCAAAACCGGGGGCAGTGGGCTGGGGCTGGCCATCGCCAAACAGCTCG
>JAGRCC010001051.1 GCA_020433785.1 Anaerolineae bacterium | reverse complement strand
AGCGCGGCTTCAGCGAACTTATGGGCTATGCTGCACTCTATAACATCGGCTGTACGCTGGCTTTATTGGGGTTGGGTGGCCAAGCAGCGGTTCTGACCATTCTGGTCAACCTAACGGTGCGCGCCCTGGCTCTAGTCCTCATCGCGGTTAGCACCTCAACCCTTTACCTCCGAGCGGCCAGCGACGGTTTTTCCTACGTCAGCGGCATGGTTCGCGAAATGCCTTTCGCTGCCGCCGGGTTGATCATCGGCGGGTTGACCCTGGCCGGGACGCCTTTTACCGCCGGCTTTGCGCCCTATTGGCAGCTTCTCCGCTCGGCGACCGCCGACAATCCCAATTGGGTTATCTTTTTGGTGTTGGGGGGGCTGGGGGTAGCCGTAGGGTATTTGCGGGGTCTTTGGGCCTTGTTAGGCTCTGACCGTAACGGAGACCCGGCTTCAAAGTCATTCTCGACCAACATTTTACAAAATAGCCAAGAGCCGCGATTCCTCATGATGATTATTGTCGTGGTAGCGTTCGTTTGTATTCTAATTGGGTTGTTCCCGGCTCTGCTGATCGATCTCCTCCGCGATACAGCGCGGCACGTTTCCTGGCTTATTCAATAAAACACCGAATCCGGCTCAGCAGCAAAGCCACTTTATCTTCGTTGACCACAGTCGCAGAATTCATAAATGTGGGGCAATCGCTTGCATCGCTTCAGCCGAAGTTTGGACCGGAATAATCTCGAAATCCACTAAATCTCGCCATTGATCAATCCACTGCTCAAATAGCTTTTCATTGTCGGTTTGCATCAGTTGAAAACAGACGGTGAAATCGTGATCGACCCAACTTGAGACATAGCCCAGACCAGCAGGCATCAGCCGACCCCGATCCCTGGCCCGACGGTAAACCTCGACGGCGCCAGGCGTTTTGAATTTTTCGATAACCATATAAAGCATTATTTTCCTCTGAAAAAAAGGCTTGTAGTTATCGCTTTAGCGATATTTCAGCCTGAAGGGTTTACTACGAACCAATTAGCTAATTTTCAGTCCTGAAGGGCTTACTACGAACCAATTTGATTTATGCTCCAATAATGGGTAACTCGACAGGAGCGCGACGGGTTAGGAGTTCAGCCCCGTTGTCTCGAATGACGACATTTTCCTCGTGAACCATCATCCGATCAGGTCCAATGCTCAACCCCGGTTCGAGCGTAATCACCATACCGGGTTGCAGCACAGTCTGATCGGTCGGAGTAAGTGAGGGCCACTCGGTTAGCTGCATGCCGAGGCCGTGCCCCAATCGACCGGTAGTTATACCGGATTCGCTGCCGTTCGACAGCTCACGCGACATACGCGCAAAGACGTCCGCGCACGTCGCGCCGGGATGGGCGGCGCGTAAGCCCGCCTCTGTGGCTCGATAGAGCGTCTCATACGCCCGGCGAGTGGCGTCGGCAGCAGGGTCGATGGCAAAGTTGCGGTCGAAATCACAGTAGTAACCGTCAAAAATCGAGCCGGTGTCGAGCATCAGCACATCGCCCGATTGCAGCGGACGGTGTGACGGGGGTGAAATAATATCTTCATAACCGCCGGGACCGGCCCCTCCGACCAGATAAGGCACGTCATCGGCTCCCCGGCGCAGCAGTTCGATTTTGAACGCGCGGAAGACGGTTTCTTCTGTATCGCCCGGAGCGATTAAATTGGGTAGGGCTTCGAAGGTATCGGATACGATATTACATACAGCCGCTATTTTGGTGATTTCGGTCTCCGATTTAATCAAGCGCAGCGCCCGGATGATCGGGGTTGCATCCACCAACTCAATGCTGGAGATTTTAGTTCGGAGCGTCTGAAAATCGGCCAGCGGCATGCGGAGATGCGTTTCCGGCCCCATCGACAGCCCAATCCGCCCCGTGCGGCCCGCCACCTCCAGCAGCGTCCAGGCCAGCAGCGAGATGCCGTCGTCCTCAGGCGCGGGCGAGGGCCAGGTACGGATATCATCGATCCAGGTATCGGCCATCGCCGCCGCGCCGATTTCGGGAATGACGGCCATCGGCTTACCCCCCAAAGGCACAACCATAAACCACGGTCTTGTGGGACTTTGCCAGAACTGGGTGAGGAAGCCCGAAAAATAGCGAAGCTCCGGTTCTGTCGTTAGCAACAAGGCCGCGATCCCCTGCTCATTCATCAGACGCTGGGCGCGACTTAGGCGATGCTCAAATTCGCTCACGGGAAATCCGCGTGGAGGTTTGGGCTGACTTGAGCCGTCGTCATGTGGGTCTTTGGGTAAATCGTGGGGCTGTCTCTCCATGCCAATTACCTGTAATTCATCGATTTCGGTCGGACGGATTCAAACCGTTATCTCGATGCGATTGCCTTCCGGGTCCAGCACCACACTTTCGTAGTAGCCGTCACCCGTGCGGCGGGGGCCGCTAAGCCGCTCGTAGCCGTCGGCCACCAACCGATGGGTGAGTTCATCGACCGCCGCCTCAGAGCCGACAGCCATCGCCAAGTGAGCATAGCCAATGAATTCTTGCGCGGCATTTACTCTGTCCAGCGCCGCGATATCCGGCCGCTGCATCAGTTCCAAACGCGCGCCGGAGGCAAACGTCAAGAAGTAGGATTGGTAGTGGGTGCGCTCATTGGTGTATTTGGCGTTCGCTTGCGCCTTGAAGTAGGTTTCATAGAACGCTTTAAGCTGTTCGATATCGTTGGCCCAGAGAGCCACATGCTCAATTTTCATCTTTACCCTGGCAATCTACGCCAACGACCAGCCTCTGTTTCCAAGAGCGATTCCACAACGGCACAAAGGCCAGCGGCGTCGAGAGCAAACGGCTCCAGACGCTCAAGGGGTGAGCGTGTCGCTGCCACATAGCGTCAGAGAATTTGGCGAAATCCATTGGTGTCCTTTAGGGGGTTCATTATTCAACGGATTATGCTAACTCAAGCGGCTTTTTTCACGCTTGCCATATCAGCCATCGCCGAGGCTATGATTTCTTCTTGCACCCCGTGCTTGCGCAGACTCTCTATGAGTTGCATCAACTCCGTATCATTTTCTAACCTGGCCAAATCCTCGCGCAGCCCTTGCCCAATATACGCCCGTATTAATGGTTGATACCCTGAAAAGCCCAGCCTGGGCGCAACCAATTTCAAATCTTCCAAGACATCCTCCGGTATCCGTAGACTGATCATCGTCATGGGTCGGTCTTTTTTCAATCGTTCTCTCAGTTTACTGTTCTTCATAACGGTTTCTCTCTGCCTTTGTGACTAATCTGGCTGAAATAATCCTGACTGTTTCTTCCCGAAACACATAAACTACGTATACCAAACGCCAATCTATCGTTATGCCAATTACAGCCTCTCGCATTTCGTCGTCCACAATTTCTTCATCCACGACTTGGACAAAGGGGTCGTGGAATACTTCGCAGGCCGTTTCAAAAGCGATACCATGTTTTTGTAGATTGGCTGAAGCTTTTTGGCTATCCCATTCAAAATGGATACCCTGAAAAGTGTACTCAGTATTCATCACCCTCATCATTATACCTGATTGTATATACGAGATCAATACAAATAGAAGGCTTTGACATGTAAATTCGTACTTTATCTGTGGAAGTTAACTTTCTACGGTTGGACGCTGCTATATACTCAGTAACCATTCTTCATCTACGGTCACTTTTTCCACTTCAATTTTCTCAGTCTTTATTCCCAACCCCAATTCTTTCAACTTATCCAACAACAAATCACCATCGATCAAATCGATTGCCGGAGCACCATCTCGGGTGGCTTCCCGCACTGCATCTTTGGTGAAGTTCCCCGTGGTAATCAATAATCCTTTATCCGCCCGGCCTACCATTGCCCCCCGAAAATCTCGAACTTGACTAACGGAAACGGACCCTTGATACCGTTTGCATTGAAAGATCACATGGAAACTCAGCAAACCGCCCAAACGCATAATACCTTTGCCATCAATACCTCCGTCTCCGCTCTTTCCTGTGACTTCAACTTGTATAAAGCCTGACTCTCGTAATAATCTCTGCACCAATCGCTCAAATGCTGATGGAGCCATTTTGAGCAATGTGGCCAGCAATTCATCACGCCACGAGACTTCTACGTCAGCCTCATCCACCAACTCATCTTCTTCAAGTACTGCCGGTTTAACTTTCTTTTTTTGGTTTTGAACAAATCGCCTGACTACTCGGGAATTAACCTGATCAAGTTGTCGGCCTTTAGGCGTTATCGCCCAAACGCCTCGACTAGAGTTTTCTAAAACCCCATACTTTTTCAGATATGTTCTGGCCCAAGCCAGGCGATATTCAACCTCGGTTTGACTACCTTTTTCAGGGTCGTGCAATATCTCAAGTTGTTCATCGGAAAGCTTCGCAATCTCGATGACGGTGTTATTGATCTCTTCAATTGTGCCTGAACCGCCAAGTTGTTTAAGGGCTTGAATAACGGGGTTCATAAATTTATCAAAAGTGGGTACATTTATGTGAGTCATTTTGATTTCTCCAACAGCTTCTACCCCCATTATCACACAACTGCCGGATGATTTCAATAGGATTAACAAACCAAGGCGTATTTTTGAACCACTGAATCACTGAGGTAGCTGACATCACTGAGGGTCGTATCTATTCAGCGGTTTCAGTGGTCATCAATGAATCAGTGATTCAACATCGTGATCGAGGCATGTTGTGCTGTGCATGCGGTGATCATCATCG
>JAGRCC010001050.1 GCA_020433785.1 Anaerolineae bacterium | reverse complement strand
TCCTCTCTCGCCAAATAGGAGATGTTTGTGACAACTCGATTGATTAAAAATGCCGAGATACTCGTCACCATGGACGCGACTCGCCGTGAGATAAAAAATGGCGCTCTTTTGATTGAAGACCATCGCATTGAGTGGGTTGGTCCTACGCCAGATTTTGAAGGGTGGGTGGCGGCCAACCGGCCCGATTTGGTTCAAACCGGTTGCGACCAGGTGATTGATGCCGGTGGGTGTGTGGTGCTGCCCGGATTGGTCAATTGTCATCATCACCTTTACCAAACCTTGACCCGAACCATTGGCACCGGCAGCGGCAAAATTCTATTCGATTGGCTGAAATTTCTCTACCCAATTTGGGCCGAGCTAACCCCGGAAGGGGTCAATATCAGCGCCAAGGTGGGCCTGGTGGAGTTGGTGCTCAGCGGCTGCACTACCGTGGCCGACCATCTATACCTTTATCCCAACGGCAGCAAAATTGATGACGAGATCAGCGCCGCGCAAGAAGTTGGGGTGCGATTTCACCCGACGCGCGGCAGTATGAGCCTGGGCCAAAGCCAAGGCGGCCTGCCCCCTGACCGTGTATGCGATACCGAACCTAACATTATCAAGGACTCGATTCGCGCCATCGAAACCTTTCACGACCCCAACCCATTCTCAATGCTGCGGATCGGTCTGGCGCCTTGCTCCCCCTTTAGCGTTACGGAAAATCTGATGCGGGAGTCGGCCGAGATTGCCCGGCAGTATCCGCTGGTCAATCTACATACCCATTTGGCCGAAACCAAAGATGAGGATCGATTTTGTCTGGAAATGTTTGGCCGCCGGCCGATTGACTACGCCCAGTCGGTCGGCTGGGTCGGGGAGGACGTCTGGTTTGCCCATATGGTCCATCCCAACCCCGCCGAGATCGACTGGCTGGCTCGGACGCGCTCCGGCGTCTGTCATTGCCCCAGCAGTAACATGATCTTGGCCTCGGGCATTGCGCCAATTCGGGCGATGGTCGATCAGGGCGTGCGGGTTGGCTTGGGCGTTGATGGCTCGGCCAGTAACGACGGTAATCATATGTTAGGCGAGGCTCGCCAGGCGATGCTGTTGCAGCGGGTGGGCTGGCCCGGCTTTGAGTCCCGGGCCGATCGCTTTTCGGCCCGCGAGGCGCTGGAGTTGGCTACTCTGGGTGGGGCCGCCGTTTTGCGTCGGGATGACATCGGCGTTTTGGAGGCTGGTAAAGCCGCCGATGTGGTGGCCTTTCGCGTTGATGGTTTGACCCACGCCGGCAGCTTGGCCGATCCGGTCGCCGGATTGGTTACATGCATGCCGGCACAGGTCTGGCTGTCCGTCATCAACGGTCGTGTCATTGTCGCCGATGGGCAATTTCTGCCGTTTGAACTGCCCCCCTTAATCGAGCGACATAACCAACTCAGCCGATCTATGCTGGAGCGGGCCGGGGTCTAGACGACATTAACCAAAATTTAAAGAATGGTTTGGCCCACGGCAAGGGCGTTATCCCGGTAACGCGCTGACCAGCAATGTCTATCCGTTCAATCAGCGAGTGAAGGATCGTTTTTTGTAACTCCGGACTCGCTTCGTGCAGTTTCCCCAGCGAGTCAACAACCTCGCTAACGATGGCCTCAACATCGGCCAAGGTCCCCAGTGAGGTGATTTCTACCCGGTTTTTCAATTCGTCAATTTCAGAATCGAGCGGCGCTTTGCGAGCGATAAGCTGATCCTTGGTAATAACGCCCGTTTGGTACAAATCAATCAACCTCTCGACTTCCGCCTGCTTGCTGTCCAATTTCTCTAAATCGCTCTGGCTGTCTATCAAGGCGGCTTGCCTGAAGAGGGCTTGGATATCCCCGGCCAAATCGCCGGCCAGCGCGTCGCGGTCGATTCGGGTTAGCGCTTCTAGGGCCGCTGATTCGATATCCACCGCGAACACGTCACGTTCGGTGCATCCCTGTTTGTTGTACATATGTCGATAATAGCTAATCCGCTCGCGGGTCTTAAAATGCGGCTGACCCTGGCCGCACAGCTTACGCCCACATCGGCCACAGTAAACGATACCACTCAGCAAAAAGACACGGTGGGCCTTGTTACGCGGCCCCTTACTTTTGACGTTGCGGCGAACGAGTTTTGCTTGTCTAACCGCTTGGCATAACTCAACCGGCAAGATCGGGTCGTGTGCGCCCGGCTGGCCTGGCTCAATTTGGCCAGCGTAAATGTGTGTTCGCCGGATAATGCTGTCAACACTCATCGCATTGAACGGCTTCGGAATCGAGTGCGAACTATCCCAGAAGTACCAGCCGGCCTGGTTTAGGGCGATAGCCGTCTCCATCAACGATAATTCGCCGCTAGAATAAAGCGTGTACAGTTCTCTGAGTGCATCGTGGTATTACCTGACCTCATAACCGTCTGGAGGGTTAGGCGCTTCGATTTCACCGGTTACCTCGTCGGGCACCAAGCCGGGTGCGGTCGCCTCAGAATCGGGATTGAAATAGTAGTATCGGCAGGTTGGGATCAGGTGTTTCGTGTGTCTATCGCGGTCACAGCCAAACGGGATCGCCCCAACGTGCCGGCCTTTG
>JAGRCC010001049.1 GCA_020433785.1 Anaerolineae bacterium | reverse complement strand
CGCTGGTCTTCTTGACCATCGGCGGTACGGATATTGGCGAGTTTATGCTGCGTAAAGCCATCGATGCCTGGCCACTGATTCACCAAGCGCGCCCCGACGCTCGCTGTATCGCCGTCGCCGGCCCCCGTCTCGCGCCGGAGCGGCTGCCGCGCCATCCGGGTCTGGAAGTCCACCCCTACCTCCACAACCTGTACGAGCATCTGGCCGTGGCCGATCTGGCCGTAGTTCAGGGCGGGCTGGGCACCACCATGGAGTTGGTCGCCAACCGCCGCCCGTTCATCTATTTTCCCTTGAAAGATCACTGCGAGCAGGTCTACCACGTGGCCTACCGGCTCGATCATTACCGCGCCGGCCGCCGGCTCGATTACCACCAAACCGGCGTCGAAGCCTTAGCCGAAGCTGCTCTGGCCACCCTCGACGCCGACACCAACCGTTATCGTCCCTACGATCCCGGCGGCGCGGCCCGGGCGGCGAAGTTGATTGCCGAACTGTTGTAGTTCGTGTGATAGTGCAACTCTGAGGCGATAATTGCTGTAAGGGGGGACTTCGAGGGGAAATTGGGTTTGACGGAGATTGAAATTTTTGTTTAGATTTGTTGTAGCGTATGCATCATGATCTCCCATGAGAATAGAATTTGTAGGACAAACTTAAGTTTGTTCTACGGCCATTTTCATTTTTTTCTTAGCCTTCGCCTCAGCCTTAGCGTCACTAATGCACGGAAATCGTTCTGGGTCTGCGTTCAGCTTTGACCGGACGGCGAGACGTGAACCGGGCGAAGAGTCCATTGACTGTCAGCACGCCTAGCAAAACTAAGGCAAAGCCGACATAACCGTTCCAGGTCAGGCGTTCGCCGAGGATCAACACACCCATCAAGGTGGCCACAATCGGCACCAAATAGGTCGAGACAGCCAGGGTAGTGGCGCTGGTAATTTCCATAGCCCGGTAATAGATATAGAATGCCAGCGAAGTGCTTAAGACCGATAACAACAACACTGAGGCCAGCGGCATCAAGGACGGTAATGGCAGTGTATAGGGCCGGTCGACCAGCAGCGCTATAGGTATCACAAAAATCGCGGCGGTGGTCAATTGGGCGGTCGGGGCGACGAGCGGCGGCTGTCCTTGCAGGGTGATTTTGGTGTAAACCACGGCCGACCCATAACAAATGGCCGCAACCAACGCCGCCAGCAACCCCAGTGTTGTCACCTGCACCCCGGCCAACAGTCCCGGCGCGAGTAGCACCAACAGCCCCCCAAACCCGATCACTCCACCAGTCACTTTCGCCGGCGTAAAATGATCGTCGGCCGTAAAGATGTGGGCCAGCAGCATGGTGATCAACGGCACGGCGCCGATAAACATCGCAGCCAGGGCGCTGTCGATGTATTGTTGGCCCCAGGCCAACAGCGCGTACGGCGCGGCGTTATGCAAAAATCCCGTTACCGTAAAATGCATCCAAATCGAGCCAAACGGCGGCAAACTACGCCCCTGCGCGCGTAAAATGGCGAATAAGATCACCGCGGCCAACACCAGTCGCGCGGCCACCAACGTCAGCGGCGGGATGTCTCGCACGGCGACCTTGACAAACAAAAACGCGATACCCCACAAAAAAGCTAGCGTGAACAGATACAGTAAAGTTTTGAGTTTCATTAGTTATCTCCTTTAGGTTATGGCTCTACTATACCGCACCGTCGTTCCACAGACATATCCGAAAAGCGATCCAAATGGCGTTCCATACCTTATTTTGATCGACTAGAGGGCATTTTAATTACAGGGCATTTTGGCTTAAGAAGACAACCGTCAGCGGACTACAAGGATGTAGCTACAGCAAGGTTTTAGAGAGGCGTATATGTCAATTGAGCTGGCTTTTTTACTTATGACTCAAGATCAGGGTGCAATAGATTGAAAAATTTAGCTCATTTTCAGTAAATATGAGGTAAATTTTAAAAAAAAAGTCAAATTAGTACCTTAACTTTAAAAAAAACTATTGCATCGCGAAAAAAAGTATGATATACTGCTTGACATATTGCGGTGTTATGCCTTACGTAAAGTATACCTCACAGTTCATTAAAGTTGACCAATATAAGCCACAACGATGTAAGCACAAACAATAGAAATCCCCTTTTTTGACTAACATTTTTACAAAGATGTCGTATGTATGAATTTCGACCTAGTTCAACTTGTACTAACCATTCCCTAAAAAACCAAAAAATTCTTTGTAGGAAGGAAGAGTAGTTATGCTCGTAGACCACACCCCAGCCGAAACACAATCATCAATTAATCACCTCATCCTCCAAGGACATGATCGAGTGCGAACTCGCTCCGCGGAAGCTCTTCCAGGTTTGAAGCGTAAATCGAAAGCCTGGCAATACTCAGATGAAGATGGTCTTGAATCAGGTGAGGCAGAACACGAAGACCAAGATTTCAACTCAGAACTTGGAGGGCGTGCTCGAACCCGAAAAGGGGTTCATGACTTCACTTCTGAAGATCCGATAGCGTTGTACTTAAAGGAAATCAGTCGCATTCCCTTGCTATCGGGCCGAGAAGAAGTGGAGTTAGCTAAAGCCATTGAACGTGGTATGGAAGCCGCCTCTCAACTGACTGAAGATGCTCAACTGACACCGCAATCACGCCTGCATCTTCAAGACCTTGTCGCAAAAGGTCAGAAAGCTAGATGTAAACTCATTGAGTCTAACTTTCGTCTCGTGGTTAGTATTGCTAAAAAGTATGTTGGTCACGGGGTCTCTTTTATGGACCTCATTCAAGAGGGGAATATTGGCCTGATCAAAGCTGTCGAAAAGTTTGAATACCGGCGCGGCTTTAAGTTTAGTACCTACGCCACCTGGTGGATTCGACAAGCTGTTAGTCGAGCCTTGTCCGATCAAGGGCGGACAATTCGCGTTCCCGTTCACATGGGCGAGCGAATTACCCAGCTCTCTCGGGTTTCTAGAGAACTTGTGCAACGATATGGTCACACTCCAACCGATGAAGAGATTGCCTTGGAAATGGGCATCAACCTTAAACTGTTAGAGCGCATTCGGCAAGCATCGCAACACCCCCTTTCGTTGGAATTGGAAGTGGGTGAAGATATGGACAGCAC